>NZ_JAWOTE010000003.1:83619-335995 GCF_033338695.1 Vibrio sp. Vb1166
CTGTTTTAGCTTTTCTTCTACAACCGATAGGTTTTTCTTCGCGGCTTCAAAGTTAGGCTTTTCCTCTAGCAGTTTTTTATACAAATCAGCCGCATCTTCTAATTGACCATTTTGAGCGAGCGAGTTGGCGAGGTTATAGCGGCCGTTAAGGGAGGCATCATGAGAAAATGCTTCGATAGCGGCTTCGTAGTCACCTTTTTGATAACTGGCGGCTCCTTTCCAGCTTGGGTTTGTAAATAGGTTTTGCGCCTGTTCATACTCACCTTGCTTGTAGAGTTCCGCTCCTTGTTGGTCGGCATTTAAGAACGGATTAGCTTCTGCATGCGGTGTCCACGTTACTGGGACTACAGTCGCAACTACCATCCAAATCAGGCCACGTCGAAACAGTAAAGCCGCAGGAAGAAGTAACAACGGCAGTAACCAAAAGCCACTGTTGAGACGAGAATCAGTTTTAACTTCTTCGCTTTGGGTCGCAGAAAGCTGGCTACCAATGTTATTAGTAAAGGCCGCGATGTTTTCAACATCACGGTTGGTGTGTTGAATAGGAACAAATAGGCCACCAGTCTTATTCGCTAGCGTTTGTAGATTTTTCAGATTTGTTTTCGCTACGACGGTTGTGCCTTGTGCAGTTTTTAGCAGAGAGCCATCGGGCAGCGCGATAGGCGCACCGTTAGGAGTCCCGACGGCAAGAACAGAAATGCGAAACTTTGTACCTTGGACTAAATCTAACGCGCGAGACAGCTCTGACGTATCAAGATCATCCGCTAACACGATGATATCGCCTTGTTGCGTGCCGGCTTGAGAAAACTGGTTGATCGCAAGTTCAATCGCGGCAGGCAGGTTTGCCCCTTGAAAAGGCATCAGCTCTGGCGACAAATTTTCGATAATGCCCGCAAGCGTACTGGAATCAGTTGTCAGTGGACTTAAGTTATAGGCATCACCAGCGTAAGCAATAAGTCCAGTGGCTCCCTCTTTCCATTTAGGCAGCAAATCGAGCGCCTTATAACGTGTTTGTGCTAGCCGATTGGGTTTGATGTCTGTAGCAAACATAGAGCGAGACATATCAAGCACCAAGATACGGTTTTGGTTTAACTCAAAGCTTGGTCGAGCATTGGACTGCCAGCTTGGCCCCGCTAATGAAATGCAAGTTATTGCCCAAGCTAAACCCCATAGAGTGAAGTAATGCTTAGACTGCGTGTTTTGTCCGAGCATCCGCGCTAGGTGAGGGGCAATCAGTGTGGATTTTTGGGCTCTAAATTTGTGATTAAGCAAGAGTGCGATAGGGATCACGATGAGCCCCAAAAGCCAATAAGGATTGAGGAAAATAAACTCAGCCATGTTTTCTCCTTAACAGGAATAACAATACCGATAATACAAATGCAGCGCTTAATGGATATGGAAACCATTCAGACTGTGGGCGCCAAGTTTGTGTGTCGCTAGATACGGGTTCTAGCTGGTTGATGGTGTCATAAATATTTTCGAGCTCTTCTGTATCTCGCGCTCGAAAATATTGTCCACCTGTCACCTCTGCCACTTTAGTCAGTGTTTGTTCATCTAAATCGGCTGCGGTGTTGACTTTGCGAGTCATGAAAAACTCCTTCACCATCATTTCACCAGCGCCCACGCCCACGGTGTAAATAGTGGCGTTGTATTTTTTCGCAATTTCCGCTGCTTCTAGCGGCTCGAGAACCCCTGCAGTATTGCTGCCGTCACTAAGCAAAATCATGACTCGTTGCGGAGCATCACTGTCTACAAAGGTTTTTGTGCCTAAACCAATACCATCACCAATGGCGGTTCGTTGACCAACCAAGCCGATGACGGTTTGATTAATCTGTTGCATGACGCTTTTGCGGTCTGCAGTGAGTGGTGTTTGCAAATAAGCATGGTCGCCAAACAAAACAACTCCGAGACGGTCACCTTTTCTCTTTGCTACGAAATCAGACAGAACTTGTTTGACTGCTGTGAGGCGATCGATATATTCGCCGTTGAGTTCCATGTCTTCCTGCTGCATCGAACCGGACAGATCGACGACTAACATCAAGTCCCGATATTTGGGTTGGAATTCAACGGGATCGCCAAACCAAACTGGACGCGCACAAGCGACGACAAGAAGGCCCCAGATCGCGATTGAAAGCGTTTTTTGCAGCGCTTGCTTAGGCTTGCTGCGATTCTCATTAGTTGGTAAGTACGCCAATTTGATCTCGGCTTGTTGAGATTCTTGTGGCAGGAACTTGTATACAAGCCAGGGGATGGGCAACAAAAACAGTGCCCACCACCAGACAAATTCAATGTTTAGCCATTGGGCAAGATCGGTTATGAGTGTTTGCTCAGTCACGGTTATTTGCCTTTTTCTTTGGTGGTAAAGCGTAGGTTATCCAAAAGACACAATCGTCTACCAAGCTTTGATGCTGCCCTTGGGAAGAATTCTGATACAACGCTTCTTGCCACTGATGTTGTTTGTCTACGAATCGACTTTCTTTGGTATGGCTATCGAGAAATTCATACCAAGCGATTCCGGTTAATGGTGCGATCTTTTCACGCGGAAAGTAACTCAATGCTGCCTGGCGCAATATTTCCAGAGCAGAAGAGGGGGTATGAGGCGCGGTAGGTTGAGTTAAAAGTGTTAATGCTGTCTTTTTTGCGCGTAAGTGTTTTTTACGCCATCTCACATAAAGACAAATGCCGAAAACGAAGAGCAAGGTGGCTGCAAGCACCACCCACCATCCCCAAGCGAGCGGAAACCAATCCGGTGCGTTTGGCAAAATCAAAGGTTCAAGGTCTAGGCTTTGGTTGTTTGTTGTCATTATTATTACTGCTTAATAAATACTGCTTGTCAGTTTGTTAGCTTAATTGTGAAATTAAGGGCCAGCCACTTGATAGCGTGTTAAATGGAATTGCTATCGAATGGCACTGCTGCTTAATGGTTTCTTGATGTTGGGTAAAGTGGTTTTCGAGTTCTCTTCGTTGTCCTTTAGAGCCAAAGTTAAACCATTGACTATGCAGCCCATCCGAAGCTTTCACTTGACCTCTAAAGTCTGTTTCGCCTCTTTCTAACGGATCATAAAATTGAACAGCCCTTACGCTATTGTGTTGTTTGAGTCGACGTAGTTGTGCCAGTTCCGTTGGTATTACGTGGGCAAAATCACTGAGCATAATCAATTCGCTACCTTTTGGGGTGAGCGTATGAAGTGTCTCCAATACTTGTGCATACGGCAGTGTACGAGTGTCGTTGCTTGCAGTACGAGTTACTTGCGCATTATGTATGTCGACTATGGCGTTAAGAATCCGCAGCCCTTGTCTTTGTAAAGAAGAGGGGCGAAATTCAAGACATTGATGTCCGTCATCAATCACTGCGCCGATGCGATCTTTTTTAGCTAGAGTTAGCCAAATTAGAACACTGGCAAAGTGGGCCAATTGAACGGATTTGAGTACATACTTAGATCCAAAATGTAGACTAGAACTTAGATCAAGATAAAGAATGACCGCTTGCTCTTTATCTTCTGCAAACAACTTCGTATGTGCTTTACCGGTCCTAGCGGTGACTCGCCAATCAATGCTGCGAATATCGTCGCCAGGTTGATATTGGCGCACCTCCATAAAATCCATACCTCGCCCTTTTTGGCGACTGGTATGGTTACCACTCATCTGCGACCAGAGACTCTGTGCTGGTGGTAACCAACGTACAGATTGAGTGCGATATTGGAGCAGCTCTTCAAGGGTTAATGTTACCCCATTCGCATGAGGTGGTAATGAATGTGTAGCGGACATATCACTCACCTGTTTATGCACTGCCAACAAGGTTTAGCAGTTTATCGATGACCTGGTTTGCCGTAATGCCTTCCGCTTGAGCGTGGTAACTCAACAATAAACGGTGGCGCAGTACCGGATAAGCCATGGTTTGAACATCTTCCGGAGAGACAAAATCACGACCAGCAAGCCAAGCGTGCGCACGTGCACAGCGATCAAGAGCGATGGTGGCACGCGGACTCACACCCATTGACAACCACTTGTCCAACTCAGTGTCATATTCGTTGGCTTGACGTGTCGCCATAACTAAACGGACGATGTACTGCTCTATCGTTTCCGCCATATGAATATCCAACACTTCTTTACGTGCGGTGAATATATCTTGTTGGCTTAACATTGGGCGTTCAACCTTTGCTTCGCCTTTTGCTTCTCCGCGGTTAATACGCAAGATAGATAGCTCATGCTCCGCATCTGGGTATTCCACTTCTAAATGCAATAAAAAGCGGTCTAGCTGCGCTTCAGGAAGGGGGTAGGTCCCTTCTTGCTCTATCGGGTTTTGAGTTGCCATAACCAAAAACAACTCTGGCAGCGGGTAGGTATGACGACCTGCTGTGACTTGTTTCTCTGCCATTGCTTCAAGCATTGCCGCTTGTACTTTGGCCGGTGCACGGTTTATCTCATCCGCAAGAATAAGCGAGTTGAAGATAGGACCTGACTGGAAAGTGAATTCTCCGGTTTCTGGACGGAAGATATCGGTGCCGGTTAAATCGGCTGGCAGCAAGTCAGGGGTGAACTGAATTCGGTGGAAGTCACCTTCAACACAGTCTGAGAGTGATTTTACTGCACGGGTTTTTGCTAACCCAGGAGGGCCTTCAACTAAAATATGCCCATCCGCAAGAAGCGCAACAAGCAGTTGCTTTACCAGATCTTGCTGTCCGATGATCTGCGACTCTAAGTATTGCTGAAGAGTTTCGAAGTTAGATTTATGCATGCTTTGGACTCTCGGTATCCATGTGATTTTCGTGTTGAGTATTGGTCATTTTCCATGTGAAAAAAGTTCCAATGCTCTATTGCAATTTATCTTTTCAATATTGGGACGCTACAGAGAATTACAAGTACGTGCTATCTCTGAAAGTGCTTATTTGACAGTGTGTTACATTTATTTTTCATAATATAATGAGAAATGCCTCTAGTTTTGTACATATGAGCCGATAAAGATTCCGTGGTGTGCGTGTCATGAGATATGCACCTGATTCCCCTTGTGGGGCCAATAACAAGTGATTCTTTTAAAAGGTCCGAATATGTTGAAACTTCATTCCTTGAGCATCAAACAGAAGGTTGTACTTGGCATTACGTTTGCTGTTCTAGCATCAACAATCATTGTTGGTGTTATGGCTCAGCGTCATGCGAGAGATGTATTGAGCCATCGTCTTATTGACATCGAGCTACCTGCGATGTTGCAGCAAATCAATACCGAAATTGACCGCGAAGTTGTCGAAATGCAACAAGCGGCAAAACAGCTGGCTACAAACGAATTTATTGTTGAAGCCCTATCTAATACAGACCGTGATCCGTCAGTAGAAGTTCAGTTGGTTCAGCAGCTCAATAACGTTAAATCACAGTATGGTCTTAATGATGCGTCGGTAGCGAATCGTCAAACGGCATATTACTGGAATCAAAACGGATTCTTACGTCAACTTAACCGAACGCAAGATGCTTGGTTCTTTGGATTTACGTCGTCTGGTCAAGAAACGTCCGTGAGTGTGTTCCAAGAGGCAAATGGCGAAGTGAAAATGTTTGCCAATTTCCAAGATCTTAATGGTACATCAATGTCAGGTCTCTCTAAATCTATGGGAGACATGGTTGCTTTGCTCAATGGGTTTAAAATTGAAGATACGGGTTACGTGTTCCTCACTAATGAACAAGGCCAGATTCAAATACACCGCCAACAAGGTAAGAACCAAACTTCTATCACTAAACTATTTGGTAGTGACGCAAGTGCGCTGTTGAACAAAAATAGCTTCAACCTAATTAATGTGGAGTTTGAAGGGCAGGATACTTTTGTTTCTAGTTTGTATGTTCCTTCAATGAACTGGTTTGTTATTGGCGTGGTTCCCGTTGATGAAGTATTCGCAGACCTGAATGCGACAGCTAAAAAAATGCTGTTTACGACCATCATTGTTGCCGTTGTATTCATCCTCATGGGCGTATGGTTAGCAAACAGCATTACGAAACCAATCCGGCTGATTGCCGATCGTTTTACCGACCTTGGGCAAGGTGAAGGCGATTTGGCGCAGCGTATTGAAATTAAGGGTAATGATGAAATTGCTCAGCTTTCAAAAGGCTTTAATGGATTTATTGAGAAGATTCATGCCACGATGAAAGAGGTTGCTTTAACCAGTGGCTCATTAAGTCAAGCGGCAGAAAGTGTGTCAACGAAAGCAACATCCACACACGACAACAGCCAAGAGCAGCGTGATCAAACCATTCAAGTAGTTGCAGCTATCAACCAAATGGGGGCGACCATCAGTGAAATTGCATCGAACGCTGCTACCGCTGCTGATACGGCAAATCAGGCTTCAGATAACACTCAAACTGGTCGAGAAGTTGTGATGAAAGCAAAAGAGGTGATCAGCCGCCTAGCCGATGATGTTGAAACAACCAATATTGTTGTTACGCAGTTGGCATCGACAACCAAAGATATTGGCTCGATTCTGGGTGTAATTCGTGACATCTCTGAGCAAACGAATTTACTTGCGCTAAACGCTGCAATTGAAGCTGCTCGTGCTGGTGAGCAGGGCCGTGGTTTTGCGGTTGTTGCTGATGAGGTAAGAAACCTAGCTTCACGCACGGCTGATTCTACAGAAGAGATTCAGCGCATGATCAATCAGCTTCAAAGTGACGCACAAGACGCGGTAAATGCTATGGAAGCGGGCAAAGCGGTCACCATAGAAGGGGTTACTTCTACCGATGAAGCAGTCGAGGTATTAATCAGTATTTCTGAACGAATCACCGACATCTCTGATCGTAATACACAAGTTGCAACGGCGACGGAAGAGCAATCCACGGTGGTGCATACCATTAATCAAAATATCGAAGAAATCAACGCGATAAATGAAATGACAACCGCGACAGCAGAAGAGTTGGCGGATGCAAGTCGCGATCTTCAAGCGCTCTCTTCTCGTTTAGACAAGATGGTTGGTAGCTTCAAGTTATAGAGTTGGATAGAATAGGCGAAGTTTAAAAGTTCAATCATTAATTTTAGGTAAGTACTATGAATGACTTCGAAAAAGAACTAGAGCAAATTTCTCAAGAAACCGCTCAGGAGCCAGAAGTAAAACTGCCGTCGCTAGAAGAGCAAAAAGCGATCGTCGCTGAGCTGAAAAAGCTGGAAGCGGAAGGTAAGCTGACGCCAGAAGTGTTAGAACAACACTTTGGTAAGTTTAACCAAAAAAACGCAGTTCCAATCCACTAAGTTAGGTGGTGTTTTGCCTCTAACGTGCGTGATTAAATCACCTGCTCAAACACAAAAAGGGAGTTTATACTCCCTTTTTTAATGTCTGAAAAATGCTAATACCTCTCACATACTTGCCACTTAAAAATTATTGACACTTCAATGAGTTATTAATTAGTACTAGTGATTTTCATACTTGACAATACTACCGCTCTATCTAAATCTATTGCGTATTTCAATAGAAACGACCAAGGGAATGCGATCAGGATGGAGCAGCAAAAAAAAAGAAACGTTATTTTAATCACGGAGGGAAGTCTACAGTCATCTCTGTTGAAAGATGTATTGGAGACCAAACTCGGTATTAGTGTTGCTCTAATCACGCCAGATAATCTGATTCACGGAGTGTTACATGAATCTCTTGCATCAGCCATTATTGTTGATTGCAGCGTGATCACGGATGAAATTTTTCGCCGTTATGCGGAGTTTAAAGCGGCCAAGCAGAAAGACACGCTTGAAATCTTAATTAATTGTGAGCAATCCATATCGACAGAAGATCTCTTTGCTTGGCGTACTTTGGCCGGTATTTTCTATACCTCTGATGATATAAAAACGTTGCAAGTTGGTATTGGTAAGGTGCTTCAAGGAGATATGTGGTTCAGCCGTAAGTTTTCTCAGCAGTACATTACTTACCTTCGTCGACATTGCAAACCTATAAATAAGAATGTTTCCGCTATTCTGACCAAACGAGAGCAACAAATAATTACCTTTCTTTCCATGGGGGCGTCCAATCAACAAATCGCCGAACAATTATTTGTCAGCGAGAATACGGTAAAAACGCATTTACATAATATTTTCAAGAAGATTGATGTGAAAAATAGAGTTCAAGCACTTATTTGGGCAAAGGAAAATATTTCAGACAACTCGTTAACGGTGTAATGCTATTGCAATATTAGGTTGCCTAATTTAGTAAACTCTTAATAATTTCTGTGACCTGAATGTGTTAAAAGTGTTTCTTTTATGAGAAACACTTTTTTTGGTTCTCTTTTTAATAACTTTAGAATTTAAAAAAGTAGCAAATAACTTTACTCTGTGAACTAGCACTTACATATCAAACTAAGTGCTGACGATTAACTACTAATTTAAGAGTGTTAAGTCACTGAAAGTATGAGAAACATTATGGAACAGTATATGGAAAAGCCTGAAATCCTAATGCTCACTCAACAAAGTTTACAGAGTGAAAACTTTAAGGAAATGCTTTCTAAAAATACAGAAACTAAAATAACGATCATTGATACTAAAAACCCTAGTTATCATGAACTCATTCCGGAACGCTACTTTTTGCTTGTTGATTTTTCAGTTGAGATTCCTTCCGAAACTTTAGTTTATTTAAAAGATAGTAATAAAGTGCTAGGAACTATAATGCTTAATCTAGGTTATGACTTAGACACAGAAGAACTCGCTTCTTGGCCTCATGTAAAAGGTATATTTGGTCCAGGAGATTCAATGGACAAGGTTTGTCAGGGATTAAAAGCAATAATAAAAGGGGATAATTGGCTGTCTCGAAGATTACTTGATCAGCTAGTAAATTATTATCGAGGCAGAGAAGTAAATAGCATTATCGAACCTGCTATTGAGGTTGAGCTTACTCGGCGTGAAGTTCAGGTTTTAAAAATGTTGAAAGAAGGTGGTTCAAATATGGAAATCGCTGATTCTTTATTTATCAGCGAGCATACTATTAAATCACATCTATACAATATTTTTAGAAAGTTAGAAGTAAAGAACCGTACGCAAGCTACAAGTTGGGCTAAGAGAAACCTGTAGTACTAGTATTAACTTGCTGTAATAAAAAGAAAATACTCTATAAAGTACTAAATTTTATATTTATTATTAAAATGTCAGTCTGAAATATCATGCCATATTCAAACTTATTCCTATTCAGTTGACTATTAGACTTCTCATGTCGTGACGAATCTAGTCAGACGTGGAACAGACAGAAGGTCTATTCAATTAATAAGCTAAGAGGGAATAAAAATGAGCGCAAGTGACAATGACACGTATTTAGGCGATGCAGGTGTAAATAACCAATTTGCTGATTTCGATGGCGGCGATGATTTGTTTATCGGTTTTGGTGGTAATGACTCGTTTGTTGGCGGTGGCGGTAATGATTATGTGATCGGCGGCGACGGCGACGATCGCCTAACTGGTGGTGCTGGAGATGACATCCTTAGGGCTGGTACAGGAAACGACTACCTCGGCGGTGGTACCGGTAATGACTTGCTGTTGGGTTTGCTGGGTGACAATAAATTAAATGGTGGTGTCGGTGAAGATATTCTTGTTGCTGGTTCTGGTGACAACGTTTTAGTTGGCGGCAGCAATGGCGATAAGTTTGTGTTCACGGATAAGTTTGGTGGCCATGGCGAAGCCAAAGTTGTTGATTTCACCATTGGTGAAGACTCTTTGCACATCATTAGCGACTCTGTCACTGACTTTGGTGATTTAAGCTTTAGCTACGATGCAGTTGGGAATGCAGTGTTTACCGATGGGGCTGATCTAACAGTGAAACTTATTGGCGTGACTGAAACTGACATCAACACCTATGGTGCAGATCTGTTCGTAATCTAAACGACTGAAAATAACTCTGGATGGGAATTAGTTTGCGTGGCTCTGCCATGCTGAGGTGCACTAATCGGACACTCTAGAGCGATTTGAGGTTACCTTAAGCTAGGCGCTAGTATTTCTGGCGCCTACAATTTTCACGTTAAACGGAAGTAGTCGTGCAAAAAACGGTTTTCAAAGAAGTGAAACAAAAACTATGCACGCTTGCGGGCTTGCTGATCGTTTTTAGCCTTTTTATCAACTTATTGGTTCTCTCGATTCCGCTGTACATGCTTCAAGTGTACAACCGAGTGATATCCTCCTACTCAACCGATACTTTATTCTTGCTCACTGTCATCGTAATTGTCGCGCTGTTAACCATGTCTATCATCGACATTGCACGAGCACAAATGAGTAAATCTTTTGGTTATTGGATGGACACAAAACTCTCCGCTTTCATGCTCAAGCGCACGATTCAATATCAATCACATACTGGGAAGAGTTATACCTCGCAAACTCTGAGAGACATTCAGAACATCAAAAGCTTTTTGAGCAGTCAAGCACCTTATCCACTGTTGGATGCGCCCTGGACACCGCTGTTTATTTTATTTGTGTATTTATTGCACCCGATACTAGGTCACATCGCGTTACTTGGATCTATCGTATTGTTTAGCCTAGGTCTACTCAATGAGCTGATGACGCGTAAAACAATGCAAGAGAGCGAAGTCAGAGCGATTTCTCATATCAACAACGCTGAATTAGCCACGCAAAACTCCAATTCAATTCTCGCAATGGGGATGATGAATGCATTTTTAGAGAAGTGGCAGTCGCGCGTGAGTGAAGTGAATGTGCTTGAAGAGCGAGTTGCAGGTAAGTCTATCTACATGGCTAACTTTTCTAAGTTTGTGCGTGGATCACTACAGATTTTTTTGCTGGGAGGTGGTGCATGGTTAGTAATCCAACATGAGATAACGGCAGGGGCGATGATCGCGAGCTCCATATTAATGAGTCGGGCATTATCGCCGATGGAGCAGGCGATAGGCACGTGGCGAAGTGCGATGTCTGCTAAAGGCGCCTATAAAAGGTTGAAAGAAATCGATGCGATCGTGCGCCAAGATGAATCAGATATGCCACTACCTAAACCAAAAGGACACTATGAGCTTACCGGACTGGCCTATCGCCATCCTGGAGCAACCGAACCAGTGCTCTCATCGCTCAGCTTATCGATTCCTCCGGGTGTTGCTGTTGGGGTGATTGGCCCTTCTGGTACGGGTAAATCGACGTTTGCTCGGCTGTTATTAGGTACGGTTAAGCCATTAGCGGGTAAAGTGACTCTTGACGGTATGGAAGTCTCCGTATGGGCATCTGAAGATCGCGGCGTACATTTTGGGTATCTCGCTCAAGAGGTGGAGTTATTTCCTGGCACAATTCGAGAGAACATCGCACGCTTTAAAGAAGAAGACCCCGCTAAAGTCATCAAGGCGGCGCAACTAGCAGGATGTCATGAATTAATACTCAAGAAAAACAAAGGCTATGATTGCATTATTGGTGAAAATGGCCGTGGTTTATCTGGGGGGGAAAGGCAGAGAATCGCTCTTGCAAGAGCCGTTTATGGCGACCCATCTATTGTGATTTTCGATGAAGCGAATGCCAACCTCGATGGTGAGGGAGAGGCTGCGTATCAACGTTTGATTGCCCATTTAAAAGCACAGAGTACAACGATTATCGTCATTGCCCACAATCCGAGTACGTTGCGACAAATGGATAGGCTGTTGTATTTGGCTGACGGCCGAGTCAAGTTATACGGCGCTAAAGATGAAGTATTAAAACGTTTGATGGGCGAAGAAAGAACAGATATCCCAAGGGTAAGAAATGAGCAATCAACTGCCAACCGTTAATCAGAGTTCTACCGAGATCGTATATCGTTTTAGCCCCAAAGCGAGACTAAGCTTTCGAAAACCAATTTTACTCGGTGTGGTGACCTTAAGTGTTTTTCTTGGAGGTCTTGGCTACTGGGCTGCAACAGCCAAATTAGAAAGTGCAGCGATTGCTTATGGTGATTTGTCAGTTCTCACTAAGCGACAAGAAATTCAGCATTTAGAAGGCGGTATTATTGAAAAGCTATATGTACAGGAAGGGGATTTAGTCGAAAAAGGTCAGTTATTAATTCAACTTTCTAAGCGTCAAGCTATGGCTAAGTTGGATTCGTTAAGTGGTCGTTTTATCCATACTCTAGCAAAGGAAAACCGTTTAAGTGCGGAGCTTGATGAGCTTCCAACGATTGTATGGTCTGATGATCTTGAAAGCATTCCCCGTGTCGATATCGTCCAAGAAGCACAACTGGTTCAAAACAAGATCTTTGAAGCGAGAAAGCGATTCTTTGATAGTAAACTGAGTATCATTGAGCAGAGTATTTCTGGAGCAAATTTAGAGCTTGAAAACCTTCAGCAAACCAAAGTGATTGAGACGGAACGGCTCAACTTTATTGCTGAAGAAATAGACAGCAACCAAGCCTTGGTGCAAAAAGGTTTCTCGGGAAAATCTACTTTACTTCAACTCAAGCGCTTAGCAGCGGAGGTGAGAAGTACCTTAAGCCAGTTAGACAGGCAATCGCTCACCGTTAGAAAAAGGTTGGATGAGAACCTAGCGCAAATTGAAGAGTTGAAGCTTGAAAGGCTGAATGAGATTGTCGAGGAACTACGAAACACCAAAACGGAAATTGTCGCAATTCGGGAAGAATATCGCTCCGCTCAAGATATTGTCGCAAGAACAACGATCAACGCACCTATTTCTGGTCGCGTAGTCAACATGCAAGTGTTTACCGAAAAAGGTGTGATTGGCTCGGGTGAAACGTTACTAGAACTGGTCCCGCAAGACGATAAGTTGTTAGTCGAGGCTCGTGTTAATCCTCAGGATATTGATTTAGTGAATCCAGGCCAGCAAGCGCATGTTCGTCTGACCGCTCTGAATGCACGGACGTTGGCACCTTTAGACGGTACAGTGCTGACGATTTCTGCCGATAAGCTCTCGCAAGAAAACCAAGAAGATTTTTATCTCGCTAGAATTGCAATTTCACCGGAAGATGTGACAAAACATCGTTTAACCTCAGGTATGAATGCCGAAGTGCTTATTTTATCTGAGCCACGAACGCCATTGAGCTACCTAATAAAGCCAATTACAGAAAGCATGAATCGCGCCTTCAGAGAGGAGTAATTTCAAAAAGACTTGAGTGAGCACGGACAACAGACAAAATAATTTGTTATCGTTAGCTGTTACTGGGCCGTATTTTTATTCGAGGGAGCCGTGGAATGGAGAAAGTGCAGTTAGTTGTCGATTTTCTTCTCACTCATAAATTGATTTTTACCGCACTGATCTTTGCGATTATGTGGTTAATTCGTCGTGCAATTTTATCGATGATTCGTGGTGATCACGCTTTTCTCTCAGAAGATCAGCGTAGTTGGATGTCCAGAACTAAAAATGGCACCTTTGCTGTTACATTACTGATTTTATTTATTTTATGGCAATCAGAAATTAACGAGTTTGCTCTGAGTGTAACGGCGATTGCCGTTGCCATTGTAGTGGCATCCAAAGAAATCATTTTGTGTTTTACGGGTTCGATTCAAAGAGCAAGTTCACGTTCTTTTCGCGTTGGGGACTGGATTGAGGTCGGGAAGTTATGCGGTGAAGTGATTGAGCACAATATGATGGCGACGGTGATTCAAGAGATCGACCTGCATCATGGGCAATATCATTACACCGGCAAAACAGCGACATTGCCTAATAGTATGTTCTTTACCTATCCAGTAAAGAACCTCAACTTCATGAAGCGGTACGTTTACCACAACTTTTCTGTAGTGGTGAAAGACTTCGTCAATTTGTATCCACTGCTACCGATTTTAACTGATAAAATTGAAGAACATTGCAGTTACTTTGCTGATGTTGCACATCGTTACAATGCGATGATTGAAAAACATGCCGGTGTTGACCTTCCTGGTTCTGAGCCACATATGCATATTTCTAGTAACATTAATGGTGAACAAATTCTGCACGTGATGATTTTCTGCCCAACCGATAAAGCGAACCACTTAGAGCACTTAATACGTAAGGACTTTATGGAACTTTATGAGCAACGTTTTCCTGTAGTGCGAGAAGAATAGAGCATCGTACTTCGCCTTTAATTTCAAACCCCGCTATCAAAATAGCGGGGTTTGTTTTTCTTAGCGTATTTTTAGGCTGTAACAATATTCCCAACTTAGCTGAATTTACTCTTCAGCATTAAAAATAGGAAGTAAGTGCTGCCTATAATAGCGACCAACGTGCCAGCTGCGACCTGACTTGGATAAATAGCGATTTGTCCTAGCCAATCTGCCCACAACATTAGGGTTGCGCCAATTAAGGCACCGACACACAGTTGCTCTTTCACTTTTCTTGCTCCTAACATCATCGCCATATGGGGAGCGACCAAGCCAACAAAAGATATTGGACCAACTGTAGCGGTAGAAAAGGCGCATAACAAAGCAACGATGGTGAGCATAAGCGTATTGGCTACGGTAGGGTTAAGCCCTCGTGCATTTGAGAATTGTCGCCCGATGGAAATTAGTGTTAGCCAACGAGAAATCGAGAATACAGCGGCAAGCAGAACTATTATGGCCAAACATAGCATCAGTGCGGTGTCGGCTGTGACTCGATAAATAGAACCAGTTAGCCACAATAAAATTTTGTAACTGTCACCAGAACCTTGAGCTAGCGAAAATTGAACGAGGGCTTCTAATAGTGCCGTTAGTGCGATGCCGGACAACACGAAGTTAGATGGATTAAAATGGCTTCGTTTACCGATAATCAGCAATAACATCAATACGGACATACTTCCGAAAAAAGCGATACCCCAGCTAAATGCGGAGAGAAGCGACCCAGCGATGACTCCTGTCGTTATAATGGCAAACGTGGCTCCGGAAGACACACCGAGAATATCGGGACTTGCCAGAGGGTTATAAACAATGCGTTGCAAAATGATTCCGGCAACGGATAGCGCAATACCGACAGAAAGTGCGGTTAACATTCGCGGCCAACGCAATTGCCATTGGAACTCACCTGGCACAGACCATTGAATTCCGTTTATACCATGGGTAACGAATGAGTAAGCTAGAATCCCAACCATACTGAATAGCGCAATGCTGCATACCGCGCGTTTAGAAAGCGCCGTTTTTCCTTGGCTCATTGAAAGGTTAAGTTGATCGGTTGCCGTCAGCTTTTTACGAGTAAACCAAATTAAAGCGGGAGCGCCAATAGCTGCAGCCGCTACGCCGCTAGGAATGGTTTCCTCTAACCATAAGCTCAGCGAGATAGCGGCAGAGTCTGTGATGATTAGTAGCATTGCGCCCAAAAGCATGCTGCTGATCAATTCGTCGCGCGGTGTTCTTGCCCCCATCGCTCTGGCAATATTGGGTGTCAGTAATCCGATGAAGCTGATAATACCAACTGCGGTGATTGAGGCAGATACCAGCCAAATACCCATCACCATTAATGCACCAAACGCGGGTAATACCGCTAAGCCTCGGGCTGCTGCGCCTTCTTGTCCCAGTTTCATTAAGGTCAGAATACGTGGTGCGACGATCAAAATTACGATTGCGATAGCGCAGCGAGGCAATAACCACTCAAACCAATCCCAGCTGTATTGAGAAAGGTCTCCTGCTCCCCACATAAAAATATTCTGTGCGAACTGGGCGTTTAAAATAATAATGGCTGTGGCGATAGAACCGAGCAAGATATTGATCACCATCCCCGAAACGACCAACGGCAAACCTGTCATATTACGCACGCCTGCAATTGATACGATCAGGCCAAACGCCACTAAAGCCCCCACCATTGCGGCTAATGCAGAGTAATCGGCTACCCAATCGACGAACCAAATATTTACCACGACTAATGCAAGCCAAGCACCAGAAGAGGTGCCAAGAGTCAACGGCGAGGTGAGGTTATTCTGCGTTAATTGCTGCATTAAGCTGCCGGTGAGACCAAGCATGGCACCAACAAGCAGGGTCATACTTAACCTAGGAAGCTGCGCTTGCGTAAAGAATACGTCACGAAACTCGGTTGCTACCTCTGGTTTTGTTAATAATTGCCATTGTTCGAAAAGTGATAAATTAGTATCAATTTGTAGGCTAAAGACGCTAAGTAATGTAATCAGCGCCAGATAACCAATATAATGTTTCGTTCTCATTGTTCTGGTGCCAACTCTATTAGACTGTCGGTAATCGCTTCTGCGGTGTATTGCAAAGACATGGCACCGCCATACGCCCACACTGCTCTGACTGAATTTACCCGCTGCTTTTTCACAAACGGCATCGCTTGCCAAAGTGGCGACTCTTTCAGTTTTCGTTCTTCTGGGAAAGGTTGTACGTAGAGAACGTAGCTGTTTTGAAGGCTCTGAAGCCGATTGATTCGATCTTGCTTTACTCCCCACGCACGTGGGTCCTCTTTAATTGGAGCCTGTAATCCCAGTTTTCTAACCACGTAGTCAGTGGTGGAGTTTTCGGTTGCAAGTAATACAGTATTCGGAGTTGAAAATCGCATCACAAGAACGCTGAGTGGAGCAGAGTAATAGTGGCGAATTCGCTGGCGCATCTGCGCAAATGAAGCATCTAATTCTGCCAATTTCTGTTCAGCAAGTGCCTCTTTATTGAATAGCTTGCCGAGCGTACGAAAGTGACGAATGGCCGTTTCAGCTGCGGCCTCATTTTCAGAAAAATTAGGTAAATAGATTACCGGAGCAATTTGTTTGAGTAACGGAATCAAGTCTTGCTGTGGAGACGCAGCAAGGATGACATCTGGTTTCAAACTGGCTATTTTTTCTAAGTTGGGCTCTGCTCGGGTTCCAATATCTTCAATTGACTCTGGTGCAGTTGGATTGACGACCCATTGGCGGTAGCCTGGTAAATTTGGGGCTGCGATTGGTTCTACGTTTAGCGCCAAAACTTGTTCTAAGATGTCCCAGTTTAAGGCAACAACGCGTTGAGGCGCTTGCTCAAAACTATGCTCACCATATTCATCGGTAACGGTGATGACTGCATGTGCATTGGTCATAAAAAATGCGAGGAGAAAAGCAGATTGTGTAACCACGGTAAGTAAACGAGCCATTATGCGCATACAACAGCCACCTTTTGGCTCGCTAATGTGTTAGCCGGGCTTGGGTGCTCAATCAGCTTAATTGGTGACTCATATAGTTTAGAAAGGCGTGCCTCGTCTAACAACATGTCGGCGTTGCCTTCAAAGGCAATCTTACCTTTTTTGAGCGCAACAATGTGGGTGGCGTAGCGCAGTGCTAAGTTCAGATCGTGCAGGATCACGATAATGCCTACATTCTCGGTTCGATTCAGTTCTGCCAGCAGCGCCATTAGTTGAAACTGATGGTGAACATCGAGCGCCGAGGTTGGCTCATCGAGAATTAAAATTGGCGATTGTTGAGCCAGTAGCATAGACACCCAAGCGCGTTGGCGCTCGCCGCCCGATAAGTCATCCGCCAAAGCTTGAGCAAAAGGTGTAACTCCTGTTCGTTCCATAGCCTGCGTGATGATCTGTTTGTCTTCGGTTTTCCAACGACCAAGTGCCCCACGCCACGGAAAGCGACCTAAGCGCACTAGCTCTTCTACCGTTAAACCAGCCGAAGAGGGCAGCTTTTGTGGCAAATAGGCGATCTGTTTTGCCAACTCTTTGGTTTTAAGTGATGAAAGGGAAGTATCGTTTAGTGTTACCGTGCCTTTATCTGGCGACATTTGACCAGAAAGCAGGTTCACCAGTGTCGACTTACCTGAACCGTTATGGCCTAAAACGACCGTTAGCTCATTTGTTGGGATGTTAAGTTGTTCGATGCCGAGGATCTGACGTCCACCTCGCACGATCTCAATATTAGACAGTTGAAACATGGATGGCTCTTAGGAGAAAACTCCCCTCAATAGAGGGGAGTAGAAGTACAATTACCAGCGGTAGTTTGCGTTTAGCATAACAGAGCGAGACTGGCCGTAGTAACACCAGTAATCGCAACCTGAAACAAACTCTTTATCTAGGATGTTGTTCACGTTTAGCTGTGCTTGCCACTGTGAAGTGATGTCGTAAGTGACTGACGCATCCCAAAGAGTGACTGAAGGAACCGTTAGGTTCGAGCTCTTAGGGTTATCTTTTGACTCACCTACGTAGCGCACACCAGTACCGATATTGAGGCCTGGAATCAGGCTGTAGGCGCTGTAGTCTACCCATGCAGAAGCTTGGTGCTCAGGAATAAGTGCGGCTTGTTTTTTACCTTGGCCAAAGCTCTCATCTGTTTTCGCTTTAGTGTAGGTGTAGCTTGCCATCAGTTTTAGATCGTCGGTTAGCTGCGCCGTGCTTTCTAGCTCAACACCTTGAGATGTCACTTCACCTGTTTGTGTCGCAATCCATGTTGATGGGTTAGTGACCAACGCGTTCTTTTGCGTGATGTCGAACCATGCAAGGTTGATAAAGCCATCCATAAAGCTTGGCTCATACTTTACACCCACTTCTACTTGCTCGCCTTCCAGCGGTTTGTAAAGTTCATTGGTTGCCGCATCAATAGTGCTGATCACTTCAAACGACTGAGAGTAGTTTACGTAAGGTGACAGGCCATTGTTTGCAAGGTACATCACACCCGCACTTAGAGAGAGCTGACCATCATCACGAGATTCACTTTGATCAACGGTAGCGCCTTTGCCAGAGTTTTCTGTTTTCACCCAGTCGTAACGAGCACCTATGTTACCAATCCACTGTTCATGCAGTTTCAATTGGTATTGTGAATAGAGACTTGCTTGAGATTTCTCAATCTCACGTTTCACGTTGTTGGCAGGATCAAGAGGGGTGAAGTTGCCGTAAACTAGGTTCCACGGGTTGATAGTGCCAAATGCATAGTTGTCTTGCTCGTCGCCATCGGTTTTGTGGAATTGCAGATCCATACCGATAAGCACTGTGTGCTCTGCGTTGTCTGTCATCCAGTTGCCGACAGCATTGTTATCGAACGTGATGCTCTGGTTTTTTCCGTCACGGAATACGATGCCTTGCGTTAACTCTTCTTTCGCTGGATCGTTGTTTGAGAACGCGTAAGAGCTGCGCAAGTACAACTCATTCGAACCGTAGTTGAGGTTTTGCGAGAGTGACCACGTGTCATTGATGTCGTGCTCTAGTAAGTAACCTAGAGAAAACTGCGTGCGTTCGTATTTATCGTAGTTTGGCTGACCAAGGTTAGTCGAAGGATCGATTTTGCCAAAGTTAGAACCAATCAGAGTACCTGCTGCTGGGAAGAATGGGTTAGTTGGTACACCGTCATCATGAAGGTAAGTTGCCAAAACGGTCAGCATTGTACGGTCAGAAATGTCGAACTCGACACTTGGCGCTAGGTAGAAACGCTCGTTATTTGTGCCGTCCAGTTCACCATCTTGGCTTGTCATCAAGCCAACCAAACGATAGCGCACAGTGCCTGCGTCGTTTGCTTCGTCAGCAATGTCAAAACCTACGGATTGGTGTTGGTTGTTGCCAACTTCGACTTTTACTTCGCCTTGAGGCGTAAACGTTGGTTTTTTCTGAACAGCATTCACGATACCGCCTGGTGCCGATTCACCAAACAGAATAGCCGATGGACCTTTAACGACTTCTACACTTTCTAGGCCGTAAGGTTCGACCAACCATGTGTAGTAACCATCGCGGAATAGGCGGTTGCCGTTTAGGTAAGTCGCTGCATCAAATCCACGAACTTTGAACCAATCAGTGTCGTTGTCTGCGCCATAAGGCTGAGCGGTTACACCAGACGTGTAGCGTAATGCTTCATCTAGCTTTTTCGGTGCACGAACACGAAGTTCATCTTCAGAAATGATAGATACGCTGCGCGGCGTTTCTGCTGCCGGGGTTTCTACTTTAAGTGCTTGCGCGGTGACCGTTATGGTCTCCATGGCAATCACGTCATCTTGTACGACGTCTTCTTGAGCTTGTGCTGTGAATGCAACCACTGCTGTAGGTGCTAAAGCACAAACCAACGCGTTGCGGATAGCGATGGTCAGTGAGTTATTCTTTTGCATAAATCTATTCCCGATAATTATGATTAACGCTAAGCTTAATTGTAATTATTATCATTTGAGCTTTTGTTTCGGTATTTTACTGACTTTTGTATCAAAAGATAGTAAAACGTTCGCAAATTCATTCGCGGTACCTAAAGTCATTGTTATGTTCAATTGGTTTGAAAAGCTGACCCAACCCTTTCCCCAGATGGAAACCGAAAAGCCACCGAAGACGCTATTTGGCTTTTGTCGTTTTTACACTCGTGGCTTTGAAGCCCCTTTACTCGTTATGGCTGTGTTCAGTGCGCTTATTGCCATTACTGAGGTGACGCTGTTGCGTTATATGGGCGAGCTCGTCGATATTCTCTCTAATCAAGATCGCGCAACATTCTGGCAAGACCAGGGTGATCGCATGCTAATGATGCTGTTCTTAGTGGTGGTTGTGATGCCAGCTCTCGGTTTTGTCCACTCAATGGTGATGCACCAAACGTTATTGGGTAACTACCCGATGTCTATCCGTTGGTTGATTCACCGTTACTTGCTAAAACAAGCGGTTGGATTTTTCCAGCGTGACTTTGCAGGCCGAGTTGCGACCAAAGTGATGCAAAGTGCGTTAGCGGTACGAGAAACGGTCATGAAGCTGGTGGATGTACTGGTTTATATCAGCGTTTATTTTCTTTCGATGCTTTGGATGATGGGCGAAGCCGATGGTTTGCTAATGCTACCTATTGTGATTTGGATAGGAATGTACGCGGTTATCCAGTTCTACTTTATCCCTAAAATGAAACAAGTAGCGACAGAGCAAGCGGATGCTCGTTCTGTAATGACTGGGCGCATTGTCGATTCTTACACCAACATATCTACCGTAAAGCTATTCGCGCACTCGCAACGAGAGTTGGAATACGCAGAAAGCAGCATGAAGCAATTTTTGGTGACGGTTTACCGCCAAATGCGCATGGTGACTTGTTTACTGTTTAGTGTGGATGCCATCAACTATTTGCTGCTGATGTCTATTAGTGCCATTTCGGTTTATCTATGGCTAGATCACGCTGTAACAATTGGTGCTATTGCGATTGCCATCAGTATTGCATTGCGCGTACAAGGTATGTCGAAGTGGATCATGTGGGAAGTTAGCGCACTGTTTGAAAACATCGGTACAGTAGTAGACGGTATTAATACGATTTCAAACGATGTTGAAGTGAAAGACGTACCAAATGCTAAGCCTTTGCAAATCTCCCAAGGTGAGATCTGCTTTGATCACGTAGGTTTTAACTACAGTGACGAGAAGGCGGTATTTGAGAACTTGAACCTGACTATCAAACCGGGCGAAAAAGTCGGCATTGTCGGTCGCTCTGGGGCAGGTAAATCCACGTTGGTCAACTTGTTGCTGCGTTTTTACGACGTAAATACCGGTAAGATTTGTATTGATGGACAGGACATTTCTCAAGTCGAACAAGAGTCGCTTCGCCAACACATCGGTATGATCACGCAAGACACCTCTTTGCTGCATCGTTCAATTAAAGAGAACATTCTTTACGGTGATCCAGATGCTTCAATGGATGCCGTTATCGCAGCTGCTGAGAAAGCACATGCTCATGATTTCATTCAATCTCTACGAGACGAGCAAGGTAACGTTGGCTATGACGTTGAAGTGGGTGAACGCGGTGTGAAGCTGTCTGGTGGTCAGCGTCAACGTGTGGCGATTGCTCGCGTTCTGCTGAAAAACGCGCCAATTTTGATCATGGATGAAGCAACGTCTGCACTTGATTCAGAAGTAGAATCGGCAATTCAAGAAAACCTTGAAGTTCTGATGGAAGGAAAAACAGTGATTGCGATTGCTCACCGTTTATCAACGATTGCCGCGATGGATCGTTTGATTGTAATGGATGACGGCAAAATCATTGAGCAAGGCTCGCATTACGAGCTGCTGCAATTGGGTGGTGTTTACGCTCAGTTGTGGAAGCATCAAACCGGCGGATTTTTGTCTGAGCAAGGTGATGCTCAACTGCAAGTCATCTAATATGACGCTACACGAAAGAGGAGCAAATGCTCCTCTTTTTTGTGTCTGTCGTTTATACCGAGTAAGTAGGCGTTAATGGGCAACGTTAACTTGTGATTATTCATTGAGTTAGGCCAACTTAATGATGATTATGTTTATAACTCACTATCGTTATTGAATTTTTTACGCTTTTTTTACGCGAACTCCGAATGGGCTTTTGCTAAAGTTTTCTACATCGAATTTTGGTTGATGTATTTTATGTTTGTTCAATGGCGAGATAACACCTTTCTCTTTTCTACTACCGTGATTGTTGGTGCGGTTGTCGTCTCATGGCTGTTAGACCAACTGTTTGGCTCTACAGCCGCAGTCCTGCTGATTTTACAGTTAGCGGTCGTGGTAGTGGCGTTTCAATGCAACTCGCGATTCGCTTATGCGGCGGCGGTGGTCGAAGCGTTGAGCTTCAACTTCTTTTTCACGACGCCTCGTTACTCTTTGCAGATGTTTCGTCCGGAAGACATTTTTAATTTAGTCGTGTTTATGGTGGTGGCTTTTATCACCAGCACCTTTGCGGATCTTTATCGTCGGCAGCAGGGAGAGTTAAAACAAACCAAGCTGCAAAACAGCATGCTGCTATCGGTGTCCCATGACCTACGCACGCCGCTAGCAACCATTATTGGAACACTGACCACACTCAACGAGTACATGCCCAAGCTCGATGACTTAGAGCGTAAAGAATTGCTCGACAGTGCGACTTCAGAAAGCCATCGCTTGCATCAATATATCGAGAACCTCTTACAGGCGACTAAGCTCCAGCACGGCACATTAAAAATTACCAAAAAAGATGAGCCTATTGCGAATATTGTGCGGGATGCGGTTTCTCGTTTGCCGAATTACACCGAGAAAGTATCCATGAATATGGATGATGCCGTTGGCTATTTGTCAGTAAGTCGTTCGCTCATCGAACAAGCGATTTTTAATGTGCTGGATAATGCCATGCGATTTTCACCAGAGAATGAATCTGTCGAGGTTTCACTTTCTAAGCAGGGTTCGTCGTGCGTGATTGATGTTCGGGACATGGGGATTGGCATCAAAGCTGAAGATGCGGAAAAAATATTCAACCTTTTCTATTCCGGTGTGAACAACAAATCGGCCGATTCAGGCACCGGAATGGGACTCGCGGTTGCCAAAGGCATCATCATCGCACACCAAGGAGAGATTCAATCTATGCCAGTATCAGAAGGGACGCTGATCCGCATTCGACTTCCACTCAATCCAGGAGCAGAGCAGGCGTGAGTTACAAAGTTTTAGTCGTGGACGATGAGCCTCGCATTCATACCTTTATTCGAATTTCGCTGTCTGCTGAAGGGTTTGATTACATTGGCGCGAGTACCATTGCAGAAGCCAAAGCGTGTTTCGAAGCACATTCGCCGCACGTCATTCTGCTAGATTTAGGCTTGCCCGACGGCGATGGGAAGGAGTTTCTCACTACGCTTCGTCAGACGTATAAAACGCCAGTGCTAGTGCTGACGGCTCGCGATCAAGAAGAGGAAAAAATCCGCCTTTTAGAAGCGGGCGCGAATGATTACTTGAGCAAGCCTTTTGGCGTAAAAGAGCTCATCGCGCGAATCAAAGTGCTGGTTCGAGATTTGGTGGATGAGCAATCCATCGCTGATGAGCTGGTGGCTGGCCGAGTCAAAATCATCAAAAGCACTCACCAATTTTGGTTGGATCAGAGGGAAATTCCACTCACCAAGAAAGAGTTTTCTTTCATTGAACAATTGATTCTCAAGCCGGGAAAACTCATTGAGCAAACTCATTTGCTAGCGGTGATTTGGGGAAAAAGTCATGTCGAAGATACTCACTACTTACGCGTGCTAGTGAGTCAACTACGCAAAAAACTGAACGATAGTGCTGACGAACAGCGGCTCTTAAAAACCGAGCCGGGGCTGGGTTATCGTTTAGTGCTAGAGGCGTCCAAGCACCACTAAATTCCAAATTTAATCAACGTTAATGCCAAGGTTTAGTGCTGGTTATCGGCACTCGAACAGGATTCGTGTTGCCTATTTTCCGTGACGGAAAATCAGTCTAGCCCTTAACGCATTAGCATTTTCTATACATAAAACACAGTTAGGTATTGATATGGCTCACTTTACAGTAATTGGTCTAGGGCGATTTGGCGTTGCCGCCAGCTTAGAACTTATTCATCTTGGACACACCGTAACGGGGGTGGATAGCGACCCGAAAATCGTCGAAAAATACGTCGAGGAGTTAACGCAAGCGGTCATATGTGACGCAACAGACGAAGGTGCACTCAGAGAATTAGCGTTAGCGAACAGTGATGTGGTGTTGGTGGCGATTGGCGAAGACATGCAAGCCAGTTTGTTGTGTACGCTGGCGCTGAAAAATCTGGGTGTGAAATCCATTTGGGTCAAAGCGAGCACCAAAGCGCACCACACCATCGTGTCTAAGCTTGGTGTACAACGCATTATTCATCCGGAAGAGGAGATGGGCGTAAGAGTCGCGCAGGCACTCAACTATCCGATGGTGAACAACTATTTGGAAATGGGTCATGGTTTGTATGTGGTGGAAATCCACGTTAAATCCAATCTGCACGATACACCGCTTTCTAAGTTGATCAGCCGAGGCAGTTACAACATTCAGCCTATCTTGGTGAAGCGCGAAGAAGCCGTCTACACCAATATCAATGATGAGTTTGTGCTTAATGAGTTCGACACGCTGTTGCTTTGTGGTAGTCGCGCTGAGCTGAAATACGTCGCTCCAAGGTTGGTGTAACATGGTTTTGTGGCATCCCTCTATTATCCCGATCGAGCGAAAACCCAAAGCGGGCAAAAAATTGTTGGGCGCACCGCCGCTGATACTTAGCCTCAGCTTTGCGTGCTTGATCATGCTCGGCACGATCTTACTCAAACTGCCGATTGCCACCACAGAGCCCATCACTTGGATTCAAAGCCTGTTTACTGCGACATCGGCCATTACGGTGACGGGATTAGTTGTGGTGGACACGGGCACGGCGTTTACGCCTTTTGGGCAAGTGGTTATTGCTTTCCTGATTCAATGTGGTGGCCTAGGTTTAATGACGTTTGCCATCGTGACCTTGCTGGCTCTGGGCGGAAAAATTGGCTTTTTGGAGCGAGCAGTCGCGAGAGAGGCGTTCAACCAAACTGACTCGTCGACACTCATTGCCACTGCTAAATCTGTATTGATGTTCGCTCTGCTCGTTGAACTTATTGGTTTCACTATTTTGAGCGTTTATTGGAGTGAAGAGCTGGGCTGGGAAACCAGTTTGTTCCATGGTTTCTTCTACACCATCAGTGCGTTTAACAATGCAGGTTTTGCGTTGAGTGCCGATAGCTTAATGCCTTACGTGGACGACCCGGTCGTTAACTTCACCATTACCAGTTTGTTCATTATTGGTGGTTTAGGCTTCTCGGTTTGGATTGACTTAAAACGCAATCGCCGTTGGCATCGACTCACCGTTTACAGTCGAATGATGATCTTAGGCACGATGATCATTAACGTGGTGGCACTTATCGCGATTTATCTGATTGAATATGACAACCCCAACACGCTTGCCCCGTTGAGCGAAGCAGGGAAATGGTGGGCATCGTGGTTTCAAGCGGTGACGCCAAGAACGGCAGGGTTCAACACTTTAGCTATCGATCAGTTGGAAGATGCCACAACGGCGATCATTCTGGTGTTGATGTTTATCGGCGGTGGTTCATTGAGTACGGCAAGTGGCATTAAAGTTGTGACATTTATAGTGTTAGTCTTGGCGACTTACAGCTATTTGCGTCGCGATGAAGCAACCTATGCCTTTCAACGCAAGATTCCCAAAGAGACCATCAGCAAGGCATTGGCGCTGACTCTGATCTCGGTGGGCGTGACTTGGTTTGCCATATTCACGCTGTTACTGACAGAGAAAGCGTCTATGTTAGATATTATGTTCGAAGCGGTCTCGGCACTGGGTACGGTTGGTTTGTCGCGAGGCTTAACGGGCAGTTTGTCCGAACCGGGTGAGTTAGTGATCATCTTCATGATGTTTATGGGACGATTAGGCCCCCTTACTTTGGCGTACTTCTTAGCCAGTCCAAGAAAGAAAAAAGCGCGTTACGCGAGCACTAAATTGGCAATAGGGTAAATGGGCTAACTCGAAGAAAGTGAGCAAAAGGCTAGGCAAAAGAGGAGTAACTGCTCCTCTTTTTGTGCTCGTTGTAGCCACGAAACTGTATACGGCAGTCTCTCTCACAACAATTTATGATTCATCTCTATTTTTTATCATTTATAAATTGTCGTTTTTGGGGTGTTGTCCAGAATGGCATTATCCACGTGCAACATAAGATTGCCGGGAATAAAAATAATTACAATACTGCCTTACTGGAAGATACATGAAAATCAAACCCCTCCCACCTTTAAATAGCCTCGTTGCGTTTGAAGCGTCGGCGCGGCACTTGAGTTTTACATTAGCCGCTGACGAGCTAAACGTGACCCAAGGTGCTATCAGTCGCCAAATTAGACAATTAGAAGAATACTTAGGCAAGGCTATGTTCACGCGAGCCAATCGAAGCATTAATTTAACGCCTACAGGTCTTCAATATTATCAAGCTGTCAGCCAATCTTTGCTCGATATTGCTCAAATCACGGGTGAAGTGAAGAAGTGGCAGGGCGAACAAAAGATCACGGTTGCGACGACAAATGCAATGGCAGCCTTGTGGTTGTTGCCTAAGGTTGCTCAATTTCAAAATGAACATGATGACATCGATATAAGGATATTGGCCTCAGATAATGTGTTGGACTTACGCCGATTAGATTGCGATATCGCCTTGTTTTATTGTCGCACTCCACCTGCAGAAATGGACGTGACAACGCTATTTTCTGAAGAAGTATTCCCTGTGTGTAGTCCGCTTTATTTAGAGAAAATCGGCCAGCCTAATGAGCCAGAAGAAATCTTCAATAAAACGTTACTCTATCTGGAAGAGTCTCAAAGAGATTGGGTGAACTGGGAGCAGTGGTTTGCGAGTGTAGGATTGCCAAATATTTCGCCTCGTAATCGCATGAACATCAATAACTATCCAATGCTGTTACAAGCGGCAATTAATGGTCAGGGAATCGCGTTAGCCTGGGGGTCATTAGTGGACGACTATTTACAAAGCGGTGCTTTAGTTAGGCCAGTCGAACACGTGCTTTCAACACCTTCCAATTTCTCTATGCTTGAACCTAAAAATAGAGGTTTAATCCCAGCCAGCGTCAAACGTTTTAGAGAATGGCTTTTGCATCAGTTGCCAGATGAGGTGGGTGATCGAGGTTTAGCCTAAATCAATAAGCAGAGAAAATAACAGAGTTTGGTCATGTTAAAAAGCGGGAGTACCAGTTCCCGCTTTGTTCTAATTGATTGGATGAAACGACGCACTAACTTAGTACTGGTCCCTGATTGAGTGTGGAATCATCTTTTAGTGAGGATGTTGAAGCGATAGGCTGGGAAGCCACTGTTTTGCTTTCAACAAGCGGTTCAACAGGACCATCAAGTTTCTCTTGCTCTGGGTGAACATGCTCAGGAAGCATTGCCCATGGCTTAGGTTCGCGTCGAATACTATGGAACAGCGTTAAGCTCATCACCGCGATAAAAATCGCGATAGGGAAGCCGGCAATAATGGAGGCCGTTTGCATTGCTTTTAACCCTCCGGCGTATAGAAGCACTCCCGCAATGGCGGCGATCATGAACCCCCACAATACGCGTATAGAGGTAGGAGGCTCACTGTGCCCAGCGGCATCGAGGGTACATAGAACCAAGGTACCCGAGTCTGCGGAGGTAATGAAATAAGTACCGAGTAATAAACACGCAAGTACGCTAAGTAGTTTACCAAACATACCTGTATCTAGATTGTCGAATAGCGTAAACAAAGCGCGTGTCGTATCGGCTTTAGTCGCTTCAAGAATCGGGCCGCCAGAAAAATCCGCAGGTGGTGTTTGTTTGGCTTCTTGTGCCGCAGTGACTTGCTCTTGATGAGCAACACGAGCGTCTTGCTCTACCTTTAACGCTGCGCCACCAAATACTGAAATCCATAAAAACGTGATCAGCGTAGGTACGATGAGAGCACCACCGATAAGCTCACGTATTGTGCGCCCTTTAGAGATACGAGCCACAAACATGCCAACGAAAGGTGCCCAAGTCATCCACCAAGGCCAGTAATAAGCCGTCCACCAGTTTTGCCAGCCAGAGTCATTCTGTGCATCGCTCCATAAGCTCATACCGACAATGTTTTGTGCATAAAGCCCCGTGCTTTCGAGTAGCGTATTTAAGATATAGCGAGTTGGACCAATGTAAAGTACGACTAGCACGAGTGCGAGTGAGAGCAGCATGTTCCATTCTGATAAACGGCGAATACCTTTTCCTACACCAGATAGCACCGACGCAACCGCACAAGTACAAAGGGAAACGATAATAAAGAGTTGAATCCCCAAACTAATATCTAGACCAAAGGCTTGATTCAAACCAGAGTTTATTTGGATAACTCCCATCCCCAAGGTTTGAGAGATACCGAAAGCAGTCACCGCGACGGTTAGGATATCAACCGTGTGTCCGATAGGCCCATAAATACGATCACCAATCAAAGGGTACAAGATAGAGCGTAGGGTAAAAGGCAGATCTTTACGGTAGGAAAAGTAAGCTAATGCGAGTGCAACAATGATAAAGACAGACCAAGGATGTAGACCCCAGTGAAAGAATGTCAGTTTCATTGATGTTGTTGCGGCTTCATTGGTCAGGCCTTGAGTAAATGGGTTGTCAGCGTAATGCCACATCGGTTCGGCGACCGACCAGAAAATCAAGCCTATCCCCATGCCTCCGGAAAAAAGCATGGATACCCAAGACAAATAACTAAACTCTGGTTTTTCGTCATCTTTACTCAAACGAATATGTCCATATCGACTAACCATAAGGTAAAGAAGAAAACCGACAACGAGTGAAACAAGTCCGATGTAAAACCACTTCATATTCTGCAGCAAAATGCCGGAAATCGTTTCGAAGTATTGGCCCGCTTGGTTGGCGAGAATGGCGCAGAAAAGTACAAAACCGATAACGACGATCTTTGATGCGATAGTCACAGTCGGATTGAGTCCTTTCAATATCCCAGATGTTGCTCTCATAGGCATCCCTCACAGTGCGTTTGTTTTAGCGTTATTGTTTGTTGCGTTATTGTTAATTTTTGAAAGAGAGTAGAGAGAGGGCTTTTGTGTTTCAACTGATTAATACTCATCGGTTAATGAGTATTAATCATGACAAGAAGATCATTGTTAATTAAAAGGTTGTTTTTTGTTCAAGATCAATGCATGAATGACAAAAACTCATCCAAGCCCGGCGAAAAAGTCGTTTGTTTGTTGCCGGGTTGTTAATCAAAATCATCTCCACTAACACAACACGATGTTGTACGCACTGGATGCAACTCGACTCTCGGAGATAAGAATATGAGCAATGTCAACCAAACCATTATTCCTGTTGAACTTGTTGATAATGTACTGAACCCAATCAGTGAAGCAACAGGAATGCCGAATCAGGCCTACACCAGCGAAGAGTATTTTACTTTTGAGCGTGATCAGGTGTTTGGTAACACTTGGGTATGCATTGGTTTTGCATCAGACCTGCTTAAAAATGGTTATGTAATGCCACTTGATTTCATGAATCTTCCACTACTCATGATGAGAAATCGTCAAGGTGAAGTCCAAGTCTTCCACAACGTGTGTAGCCACCGAGGTATGAAGCTGGTTCATGAGGCAGGCGAAGTTCAAGGCATGATTCGCTGTCCTTACCATTCATGGACGTACGATCTTGACGGCAATCTAAAAGGCACACCACACATCGGTGGTATCGCAAAACACAAAGATGACCGATTTAAGTGTGAAAAGCATGGCCTTAAGCCACTTCGTTCAGCCGTTTGGATGGACATGGTATTCGTCAACTTATCGGGCAAAGCAGAAAGCTTTGAAGAGCATATCGCGCCGCTAGAGCAACGTTGGCAGCAATTCTTAGGTGAAGAAGGATTAGGGCTTCTTCGCCGCGTGAACATGGGTGGCAACTTAGAGATAGAAGTGAAAAGTAACTGGAAGCTTGCCGTAGAAAACTACTGTGAAGCTTACCACTTACCTTGGGTGCATCCGAGTTTGAACAGTTATTCTCGCCTAGAGGATCACTACAACATCATGTTTGCAGAGCGTTTTGCTGGCCAAGGTAGTCTCGCATACAACCTCTCTGATACTGCAGGAACACACTTACCTAAATTTCCAAGCTGGCCAGAAGATAAACTGCGTCATGCAGAATATGTTGCACTCTTTCCAAACGTGTTGCTTGGTATTCAAGCCGATCATGCCTTTGCGATGATGATTGAACCAATCACTGCGAATAAGAGTGTTGAGCACCTACGTGTTTTCTATGTGGGTGATGAAGCAACGAAAGATGAGTTCGCTGCGTGCCGTACTGCTACCGTTGAGTCATGGCGAGTCGTATTCGGCGAAGATATTGGAGCGGTCGAAGGTATGCAGGAAGGTCGTTACTCACCTGGCTTTGGTGGTGGTGTGTTCTCACCAGAAATGGATGTTCCGACGCATTTCTTCCAAACCTGGTTGGCAAAGCAAGTGAAAGCGGCACTGGAGCAGTAATATGATGCATTACCTTAATTATATTGATGGTGAGTGGTGCGATTCAGAGCAAGCGCTGACCGTCATGAACCCTGGCACAGCCGAAGCGTATGCGACGATTGCAGAATCCACTATCACCGATGCAGATCGCGCAATGGCAGCGGCACGTCGAGTGGTCAATCAAGGTCTTCTTTCGGACGTTCGTCCAGCCGTCAGAACCGAGTGGATGTTAAAAGCCGCCGCGGCTATTCGTGAAATGGTTGATGAAGGTGGGTTAGTTGCCTGCCGTGAAAATGGGAAATCTTTGCAAGATGCCAAAGATGAGTTTTTAGAATCGGCACGTTACTTCGAATACTACGCTGGCATGGCCGACAAGCTGGAAGGCTCGTCAATTCCGTTGGGTAAAGATTATGTCGATTTCACCCAATATGTGCCGTTTGGTGTGTCAGTGCAGATTGTGCCGTGGAATTTCCCAGTTTCTATTTGTGCACGCTCATTAGCTCCTGCATTAGCTGCTGGTAACGCAGTGGTGATCAAATCGCCAGAGATTTCCCCACTCGCTATGACGTTGTTGATTAAAGCGATTGAAAAAGCGGGCTTCCCAAAAGGCACGATTAACTTGCTATGTGGCAAAGGCTCAGTCGTTGGCAGCCACTTGGTGCAGCATCAAGACGTTGATCAAATTGTCTTTACAGGTTCTGTGCCGACCGGCCAACGCATACTGAAAGATTCAGCGCAACGCGCCACACCATCTGTGATGGAGCTGGGTGGTAAATCGGCCGCTATCGCACTGAAAGATGTGAGTCTCGAAACGCTTTTACAAAGCGTTCAAGTCGGTATTTTCTTTAACGCTGGTCAAGTTTGTTCGGCAATGTCTCGTTTGCTGATTCAAAAAGAGCGTTATGAAGAAGTAAAAGCGGCGGTTGTGGAAATGGCAAAAAGCCTAACCATTGGCCAAGGCGAAAGCCAGCCGGATATAACACCGTTGGTATCGGCTGATCAACAAGCGCGCGTGCTTGAAATGATAGAACAAGCAAAAGCCGACGGCGCGAAAATCCTAACGGGTGGATACGCCCCTGATTTGTCGGGTTACTTTGTGGCACCTACGGTGATTGAAGCCTCACCAGATATGCGTATTGCTCAAGAAGAAGTGTTTGGTCCTGTACTGGTAATTACACCGTTTGAAACCGAGCAAGAGGCCGTTGAAATCGCGAATGGCACCGATTTTGGCCTGGTCGCTGGTGTCTTTGGTGAAAGCCTAAACCAAACATTGCGTGTGGCACAGCAACTGCGTGGTGGACAAGTGTTCATCAATGAATGGTTTGCTGGTGGCATCGAAACACCATTTGGTGGCGTGGGCTTGTCCGGGTTTGGGCGAGAAAAAGGACAAGAAGCGATTTATAGCTACGTCCAGACACGCAATATTGCCATTCGTTTGCAGCAAGACAGCAACGTATAGCTACCGTGTAACTGTATTTTCATCACCTCGTACCGGCTTGGATTTCAGACCACAAGCTAGGGCGAGGTTGATGGAATCACAACAAATCTGACAGCGGTTTGTAAACACGGAAATTCTGAACAAGGTAGTTGGAGTATAAGTGATGAGAAAGTGGCTCTGTATTATTTGCGGCTTAATCTATGATGAAGCACAAGGTTGGCCATCCGATGGCATTGCACCAGGAACAGTATGGGAAGATGTACCGGATGACTGGTTATGTCCTGACTGTTTAGTGGGTAAGGCCGATTTTGAAATGATCGAAATTACCGACGACGCGCCACTAGAAGAGGTTGCAGCGGTGTCTTCGGTGTCGGTAGAAGCGTCTGTTCAGCCAAATACTGCTCAGCCTCTTCCATCTGAAGTTACTCAACCTGTATTCTCAAATGACCCTATCGTTATCATCGGTAGTGGCCACAGTGGTTACCAGTTGGCGGCGGCACTTAGAGCGCAATCTGAGAAGGTTCCGATCACTGTCTTTACCGCTGATGATGGCGCTTTGTACAGCAAACCAGCATTGTCTAATGCACTGGTCATGAATAAAGACGGCGACGCGCTACAAAGTGAGAGCGCGTTGGAGTGGGAAAGCCGTCTCAATATCCGAGTTTACCCGCATACCCGTGTTGAACAGATCGATCGTGCCAATTCAACGTTACATACCTCCATCGGTAAATACGCCTACAGCCGCTTGGTACTGGCAACAGGTGCATCACCGATTGAAATCCCAATTGAGGGCGATCGCTCTTGGGTTATGAGTGTGAACGACTTAGTTGATTACCGCCGTTTCAGAGCGGAGCTGCAAGACAAAAAGCGCATCGCGATCCTAGGTGATGGCTTAATTGGCTGTGAGTTCGCAAATGATCTGATCGAAAGCGGTTATGAAGTAACAGTTATCGGGTTGGGTCAATGGCCAATGGAGCGTTTGATCCCGCAACAGTTGGGTGAATCATTACAAAGCGCACTTGCCGATCGAGGCGTGCAATGGGCTCTACAAGACAGTATCACCAGAATCGAACCAAGGTCGGAATCTAGTGCGGTTTTACATCTAAACAGTGGCAAGCAGATTGAAGCAGATCTAGTGCTGAGCGCGGTTGGACTCAAGCCAAATGTTTCTCTGGCTGAGCGCGCGGGGCTTGAAGTTGGCCGGGGCATTAAAGTGAATCAATTCGGCCAGACGAGTGATGAGAATATTTACTCGCTAGGTGACTGTGTTGAAACTGAGCAAGGTTGGCAGCCCTATATTGCACCGATTAATCAAATGATCCCTTCTGTAGCGAAAAGCTTGCTAGGCGATGTCGCCCCTATCTCGTTAACACCAACTCCAGTGATTGTAAAAACGCCGATTCTTCCACTCACGATTTTCCCGGTAGCCGCTGAAGAACAGGGACAATGGTACATCGAGACCCAAGCAGATGAATTGACCGCTGCGTTTTATTCACCAGAAGGAGCAATGCTCGGTTTTGCGTTGCTAGGAAGAAAAGTACAGTCATTACGCGGCCCTTGGCTAGATCAATTGTCATTGAAACTGTCAGCAGCGTAGCGGAGAAAAAAGATGATTCATTTACCCAATGATGACGTGACGTGTGGTTGGTACCATGCGTTGCCAAGTATTCCAGAAAAATCGGCGTTAAAAGGTAAACAAAGTGCTGACTATGCCGTGTTAGGTGCCGGTTTCGCAGGCCTAGCTATGGCAAGACGTTTAGCTGAACTTATGCCTAATGCACGAATTATACTGATTGATGCGCAACGTATCGGCCAAGGGGCTTCAGGAAGAAATTCGGGCTTTGTTATCGATTTGCCTCATAAGTTTTCACTTGAGCATCCCGACCCTGAGCACAAACAAAAGTTATTGTCGCTCAACCGTTCTGCGATTGCTCAGCTAAACACTTTAGTGTCGAAGCACAGTATTTCTTGTCAGTGGTCAGCAAAGGGCAAATATCAAGGAGCCGTAGGGGCGCGCGGTGAAGCGTATCTCGATCACTTTGAGCACCTAATGAAAGACCTTGGCGAACCATACTTCCATGTTAATGGCAGTGAGCTGGCGAAAGTCTTGGGAACCAACTACTACAGCCGCGCAATTTACACGCCAGGTGGTTATTTAATGCAACCTGCTGCTTTGGTGCGTGGGCTAGGGGAAAGCCTTCCAGAGAACGTCGAGGTGTTAGAGAACTCGCCAATCCGCAAGCTCAGTAAAGAAAACGGTTGCTGGGTATTACATGGAGATAGTGGCTCTGTTGAAACCCCTGAACTGCTGCTTGGGACCAGCATTTTTACTCGGGAGTTTGGTTATCTTAAAAACAGACTACTTCCAGTGATGACGTTTGCAAGCTGGACGCGTCCATTAACCGACGCAGAAATGCAACGATACGGAGGTGAGCTGAATTGGGGGTTAACTCCAGCTGATCATGCGGGAACGACGTTACGTATGACCGCCGATCGACGTATTTTGATCCGCAATACTTACAAACACGTGCCGAAATATGGCTCAAGCATGAACGATAAAGTCAGAGAACAAATTCGCGACGATCATCGTCAGGTCTTTCTGGCGCGTTATCCCGAGCTGGCCGACGTACCATTTACTCACACATGGGGTGGGGTGTATGCAATCTCTCGTAACTTTACTAACTTTTTCGGTCAATTAGATGAAGGTGTTTATGCCAGCGCTTGTGACAATGGTGTTGGTGCTGCGTGGGGAACCATTTCTGGAACACTGTTAGCTGACTATGTCGTTGGTGCGACATCTAAATCATTGGATGACATACAGCAAGTGACAGGAATGCCTTGTTTGAATCCGCCAGAGCCTTTTTTAGGTTTGGGAGTAAAAACGCGTATCCAATTAGCAAAATGGCAAAGCCGGAGTGAATTATGAAGCCAGTCAAACTTGTTGATAGTAAAAGTCTAGATTTCAATGTTCGTGGTGATACGCCAGGAATGGCGTATGTTGCCAGGGCGTTAAGCCCAGAAATTTCACCAAACATAGGCGTAGGCTTTGCTAAATGGGAAGGCGCTAAAGTGGCTTGGACAGTGCTTTATGATGAGGTTATTTTCGTGATTGAAGGCTGTTTCGAGCTGACCGCAAATGGTGAAACACATTTTGTGCACCCAGGTCAGATGCTGTGGATACCGGAAGGGACTGAATTGGTTTATGGTGGGCATGCTCTGTTCGGCTATGTGGTTCATCCAGGAAACTGGAAAGAGTTACATGGTATTGAATGACTTTTATCATTTAGTTGTGTTTCGGAAAGGCAAAATAAAAATCTGATTTTTAACCATAACTTTTCGCAAAAGAACTTAATCTCAATGGAGCAAGGGTTTCATACTTGCTATGTTTCTTGGTCACGTTTCCAGACGTGTTAGACCTTTCTCAATTGCTATTTTATCTATCAAAAAGGGAAGCCTTGGCTTCCCTATAATGAGTCTTCTTTTGGCTTGGCTAAAGCTTTTATTTTAGCTCAAATTTACCCTGCATGATTGCCCAGTGACCCGGGAACGAACAGAAGAATGAATAGTCACCGCCGGCTTTCATTTTCTCAGTACTGAACGTAATGCTGGTGCTTTCACCGCCACCAATTACTTTTGTGTGAGCGTAGACGCGATCATCATTTGGTTTTACGTAGTTATTTTCTGCTCCAGCTGCCATGCCATCAGTACCGACTGCTTGTAGGTTGGCTGTGTCAGAGATGACCACGTTGTGACCCATCGATTGCGCTGGCATCTTACCTGTGTGATTCAGCGTTAGTTTTACCTCTTTACAAGTGGCTGGTACGCTCAATGTTTTAGTAGAAAACTGCATCATATCGTTAGCATCTAATGACACTTCACACTCGGCACTGGCTTGGGCACCAAAGCTCATTCCTACTAATGCGAAGGTTGTTGCTAATAAACGTAAAGACATATAACACTCTCCATTTTGTATTTTAGGCTGACTTGGATTGATCTTATCCAATAGTTCTCATTATCAGCCAATTTTCACTCCAAAAACGTGCTTCAATCGGTATATTGACGTTTTGTTGCAAGCTTGTACTGGTCAGTTCCGCTATTTGATCACTCAAATGCCTTATTTCATGCGATTGCGTGAGTTAAATCAAAAGTCGTGATTAGCCAGAGTTAAGGTGAAAATAATCTCTCTAAACGGGTGGCAGAATTGTTTGGTTTTACGGTATTGGAGAGGTTTCAAGAAAGAAGCTCAGCTAAATTGCTGAGCTTCTAGAGAACAGACGACAAGTAGGCCTAGCGAGTTTGCTTTAACGTGTGCAACACATCATGCAGTGAAGGTGCGACAGTATGGCCTAATTGCTTTATTTCGTCACAAGGCTCAACCAAATCAGGAATTTGATAAGTGATCATGTTCGCTGCTACCGCAGCACGCACGCCATTATTTGAATCTTCAAAGGCGAGACATTTGGTTGGATCTACGCTTAGACGACTTGCTGCAAGCAGGTAGATCTCTGGATCAGGTTTGCCGTGTGACACTTCACAGCCCGTCGTTAAGTTGTCGAAATACTTGCTTAGGCCCGCTAACTCCAACTTCTTCTGTGCCACTTCTTTTGCTGTAGAAGTGGCGACTGCAATTGGCAACCCTTGGCTTTTCAACCACTCAAGCAGCTCAATCACCCCTTCTTTTACTGGTATCGCTTGGTGCTTAACCACAGCGTCGTAACGGTCGCGCCACTCTTCGTGTAAGCGGTCAAGATCATCCCCATAAGCTTTACGAAAAATCACTTCAATGCCCGCTGCATTGCGACCAATGATTGAAAGGTAAACATCTTTATAGAAGGGTAGGTTCTGGGCTTCACATGCCTCTTTGAAGATACGCATACAAACGCGTTCGGTGTCGAGGAGTAACCCATCCATGTCGAAAATAGCTGCTTGATAATTCATTACTTTATGATTTGTCGATTGAGATGGCGCATTTTGACACAAGCAACATCGTTTTTCCTGCGGAATTCCACCATCTCACACGCTTTTTACCCAATCCTTATTTTATCCCTAGGCGTTTTGCCAAGCGGTGTAAGTTGCCGTTGTCCAGTTCCAACTGACGTGCCGTTGCTGCCCAGTTGCCTTGGTTTTCTTCCAGTGCTCGAACAATCATCGCTTTTTGGAAGGCGTCTGTGGCTGGTTTTAATCCGCCTTCTGGTAGATCAAGCCGAGAGTTTTGTTCCCCTTCTTCAGCGTTCTTGATGTTCTGATGCGGCGTTCGGATGTCAAAATCTTGCTCAACTAACTCAATGTCCATGGCGTGGGTACGCGCTTTTGCCAAAACACCAGCACGTTTAATGACATGTTCAAGCTCTCGCACGTTGCCTGGCCATGAATAGTCTTTGAGTGCCTGCACCAAAGTGGGGGACAAACGAATGCTGTTCAATCCCAATTTGCTTCTTAAACGTTCGGCAAAAAAGCCTGCGAGTAACACCACATCGTCTTCACGTTCACGAAGAGGTGGAACATGAAGCGGGAAGACGCTTAGGCGGTGATATAAGTCGGCTCGGAAGCGACCAGCAGTCACTTCTTCATGCAATATACGGTTGGTGGCGGCGACAATGCGTGTATTGACTCGAATATGGCGGTCATCACCCACACGTTGAATGTCGCCGTATTGTAGAGCTCGAAGTAACTTAGCTTGCAGTTCTAACGACAGTTCGCCGACTTCATCTAAAAACAGTGTGCCGCCATCGGCTTGTTCAAACTTACCCTTACGATTGCTGATTGCGCCTGTGAATGCGCCTTTGATATGGCCGAACAACTCGCTTTCCGCGACTGATTCTGGCAGCGCCGCACAGTTGAGGTAAACCAAAGTATTGTTCGAGCGGCTAGAGCGATGGTGAATAGCGCTCGCAACCAACTCTTTACCCACGCCCGTTTCTCCCATGACCAATACAGACAACTCCGTATCGGCGACTGCATCAATCTGCTCTTGAAGATTTTGCATGCCCTGAGAGTTGCCAATGATTTCATTACTTAAGGTGCGTTTCTCGGCGTAAGAGTCGCGTGGCAGGCTCGCTTGTGTCTCTAGCTGTTCTAGTAGGAGTGCAGTGTGCAAGCCACCTGCTGCCAATGCGCTGACAAAACGTAACTCTTGGTTGCGTAGCCCATCAAATTGGTTGGGGTCGAAGGCGTCAATCGTAATGGCACCAATCAGTTGATCGTCGATCAGCAGAGGTAAACCAATGCAGGAATGGACATGCAGTTTGTCATCGTGGTTAGGGATCAAACCATCGTATGGATCAGGTAAGTCGCTGTCAGAGGGAAAGCGCACGATATCGCCTGCTCGGGCAATGGCTTCTAATCTTGGGTGCTGCTCAATGGAGAAACGGCGTCCAAGCACTTCTTTCGCCAATCCATTGATCGCTAAAGGTTTAAAGTGCTGGTCTTCATACAAAAGAAGGGCAGAAGAGTCACACTTCAATACGTCTCGAATCGTGGTTAACAACGTATCGAAGCGAGCCTGTTGAGTGAGGGCCGAGTTAAGGTCTTGCGTGATGTGTAGCCATTGCGCGATTAAAGAAGTCATAGCCAATACCGATTGTGTCAATATGACTATTGTAGTGTCTTAATGACAATTTTCAACTGTGTCTAAATGACAGTTTTTAAAGTTGGATTTTAATTAAGGTGTTGAAATATATAGTAATTAAAAGTTGGCACGCCCAGTGCAATACAAGAAGAAATTATTTTTTGTTTATCCCGTCATTCAAGGTAGTAATTATGACAATTCACGTAAAAAACAACATCCACTGGGTAGGTCAACGCGATTGGGAAGTTCAAGACTTCCACGGTACAGAATACAAAATGACAAAAGGTACCAGCTACAACAGTTATCTAATTCGTGAAGAGAAAACCGTATTGATTGATACGGTCGATCATCGATTCAGTCAACAATTCATCCAAAATTTAGAGATGGAAATCGACCTTAAGTCTATCGACTTTATCGTGGTAAACCATGCAGAAGAAGATCACTCGGGCGCATTGTCTGCATTGATGGAGAAAATTCCGAACACACCAATTTACTGTACAGAAGCGGCGATTGATTCGATTGTGGGTCATCACCACCATCCTGAGTGGAACTTCAAAACCGTAAAAACGGGCGACAGCATCGATATCGGTAATGGCAAGCAACTAGTGTTCGTGGAAGCGCCGATGCTGCATTGGCCAGACAGCATGATGACCTACCTAACGGGCGATGCAGTGTTATTCAGTAATGACGCATTTGGTCAGCACTACTGTGATGAACGTCTGTTCAATGATGAAGTGGATCAAAATGAGTTGATGGAACAGTGTTTGCGTTACTACTCAAACATCCTAACGCCATTCAGCAGCTTGGTAACCGCTAAAATCAAAGAAGTGCTGAGCTTTAATTTGCCTGTCGACATGATCGCAACGTCACACGGTATTGTATGGCGCGATAATCCGGTTCAAATCATCGAGCAATACTTAGCATGGGCAGACAATTATCAAGAAGATCGCATTACGATTTTCTACGATTCAATGTCAAACAACACTCGAATGATGGCCGATGCAATCGCGCAAGGCATTCACGATGTCGATCCTGGCGTGGCGGTCAAAGTCTTTAATGTCTCTAAGCATGATAAGAATGAAATTCTCGCCAATGTATTCCGCTCAAAAGGCATCTTGGTTGGTTCTTCTACCATGAATAACGTCATGATGCCGAAGATCGCAGGCATGCTAGAAGAAATTACCGGTCTGCGCTTTAAGGCGAAGAAAGCCGCTGCGTTCGGTAGCTACGGTTGGAACGGTGGTGCGGTGGATCGTATCCATGCTCGATTGACTGACGCAGGCTTTGAAACCGCGGTGAGTTTGAAAACCAAATGGCGACCAGATGGTAAAGCGATGCGTGAATGTCGCGAACATGGTCAAAACATCGCGAAGTTGTGGGCGAAGCATGACCTGACAAGTCCTGTTATTTCTCCGGCGATTGCTGCGTCTGCACCACAAGTTCAATCACAACCCGTTGCACAAGTAGCAACACAAGCTGTAGTAGATGCTGTTCCTAGCAACCCTAGTACTGAGGCGCATCCCGCAGATTGTCAATGCATGGTTTGCGCCGTTTGTAATTGGGTATACGACCCAGCTAAAGGCGAGCCTAATCAAGGCGTTGAACCGGGTACGGCATGGTCTGAAGTGCCGGATTACTTCTTGTGCCCAGAATGTCACTTGGGTAAAGACGTCTTTGTCGAATACAACGGGTAAGGGGGCGAATATGCAAGCACCTATTGTGATTATTGGTAGCGGCTTTGCGGCTTACCAATTGGTGAAAACAGTGCGTCGAATGGACGCACATATTCCGCTGCAAGTGTTTACTGCTGATGATGGCGCGGAATACAACAAGCCTGATTTGAGTCATGTATTCAGTAACAAGCAAACTGCCCAAGATTTGGTAGTTAAAAGTGGTGAGGAGTTTGCACAGGAACACAACATCGAACTGTTCGCCCATACCATGATTGAGCATGTCGACGTGCAAGCTCAGCAAGTGGTCGCCAACGGCCAAACCTATCCTTACTCTAAACTGGTGTTTGCGACAGGCGCGAAAGCCTTTGTGCCGCCAATATCTGGTGATGTAGCACCTGAGGTGATAACGCTAAACTCGCTACAAGAATATCAATTTGCGGAAGAGCAAATCAGTCGTGCGAAACGAATTCTAGTAATGGGTGGTGGTTTGATCGGCGTCGAGATCGCCATGGATCTCGCAACCAGTGGTAAAGCAGTTACGGTGGTTGAGCCAAATCCCCGTTTGCTCGCTAACTTGATTCCTGAATTCGTTGCATTGCCGCTGGAGAACCAACTTAAGCAGCAAGGTATTCAACTTGCCTTGGAGACTGGAGTTGTCGCGATCAATCACTCAGATGATTCGCTGGTGGCAAGCTTGAGCCAAGGTAAAGCAATCCAAGCCGATGTAGTGATTTCAGCGGCGGGTTTACGTGCTAACACTTGGTTAGCGAAAGCTTGTGGGGTGAGCGTGAATAAAGGCATTGAGGTGGATGCTCGATTACAGACATCAGCAGCCAATGTGTTCGCATTAGGCGATTGTGCCGAGATCCAAGGTCGAATGATGCCGTATCTCCAACCGATCGTGCTAAGTGCCAATGCTTTGGGCAAACAGCTACTAGGGCAAGAAGCAGAGCTGAAACTACCGCCTATGATGGTAAAGGTGAAAACGCCGAGCTACCCAATTCAATTGGCAGGCGATTTTAGTTCGGTGACGAACTGGAGCGTGCAGATTTCTCAAACTGGCATTGCCGCGAAAGCAGAAGATGAAAATAGCCGACTCATGGGCTTCGTCGTGACGGGAGAACAAGTTACGCAAGCATTTCCATTGCTTCGAGAGTTGTCTCAAGCCGGTCAGGCTTAACCGATTTAAACGAAAAGAATTGTAATTAGAGAGGGTATCATTATGTCGCATCTAAGAATTCCTAAAGACTGGACTGTTCAACGTTCAACGCCTTTCTTCACTAAAGACAATGTGCCACCAGCGCTACTGACTCATCATAATACCGCTGAGGGAGTGTTTGGACAGCTGTGCGTCATGGAAGGGCAAGTGACTTACTACGGCTTTGCTGATGAAAATGCCACAGAAGCAGAAGTGGTGGTGGTGATTAATGCAGGCCAGTTTGCTACAAGCCCACCGCAGTACTGGCACCGTATTGAGATGAGCGATGATGCTCAGTTCAACATCAATTTCTGGTCGAACAAAGATAAGAGTGGGCAAGCGATGTTCCATGCTAAGCAGTAGTAAACCTTTTTAAGTGCTTTGACTGTTATGCTAATCGTCAAGTAAAGGGGGGTAGAAGGCGCAATAAACGAACTGAAATACTGGATCATCGAGACCGTGGAAAGAGAAATCACGAGTAATGATATCAATTCTTTAGTAGCATGTTACGAAACATTTCAGTCAGGTGAACTAAGGGAAGCGTGCAATGGAAAAACAACGAGTAGCATTTATTGGTCTGGGTGTGATGGGATACCCAATGGCTGGTTATCTAAGTAAAGCGGGTTTTGAAACCAAAGTATACAACCGCACAAAAGCAAAAGCCGACAAATGGGCTGAAGAATACCAAGGCGTAGCTTGTGAAACACCACGTGAAGCGGCAGAAGGCTGTGACATCGTTTTTACCTGTGTGGGTAATGATGATGACGTTCGTAGCGTTGTTTACGGTGAAGAAGGCATTCTGGTTGGCTTGAAAGCGGATGCAGTGCTAGTGGACCACACAACGACTTCTGCAGACCTAGCGGTTGAGCTGGCTGAAGCGTGTGCTAAGTATGGTAATCACTTCATTGATGCGCCAGTTTCTGGTGGTCAAGCAGGCGCAGAAAATGGTGTTCTAACCATCATGTGTGGTGGTGAACAAAGCATTTTTGACCGTGTGTCTCCGGCGATGGATGTGTACGCGAAGCAGATGACGCTACTGGGTGAAAACGGTCAGGGTCAACGCTGTAAGATGGTAAACCAAATCTGTATTGGTGGCGTTTTACAAGGGCTGAGTGAAGCTTTGTTGCTGGCACAAAAATCAGGCTTGGACATCGCTCAAGTTGTAGAAACGCTTAAGCATGGCGCTGCAGGTTCTTGGCAGATGGAAAACCGCGCAAATACGATGGCTGAAGACAAGTTCGATTTTGGCTTCGCTATTGATTGGATGCGCAAAGACTTAGGTTTCTGTCTGCAAGAAGCTGAGCGAGTGGGTCTAGAACTTCCACTGACTAAGAAAGTGGATGAGCAATACGCAGACCTTCAACGTGATGGTTTAGGTCGCATGGATACATCAGTACTGATCAAAGCGGTAGCTAAAAATCAGTAGTTGATGAATCAGTAATAGATAAACAGTTCTTTGGTATCAAAGAGCTTAAAGAAATCTAAGTTAATCATAATGAACCTCCTTGAGCATGGTTTATGACTTTTGATTAAGGATTAGTGATTTGAAATCAGGAGGTGCTGTAGAGCACCTCTTTTTTTTCGTCTTTAAATCACACAGTGTAATGATTGCAGCGTTCGCTTACTTGTTTAAGCCTAGTGCAATTTCAAGACCTTTGCCGTACGCTTCGTCCGCTTGGTATGCGTGTTGAACGTGGCGCTGTTGGATGAACTCTGGTACACCGTCCATTGCGCGAGCTGTGTTGTCGAACAGAGTTTGACGTTGCTCTTCGCTCATCAGACGGAATAGGTCACCCGCTTGGCTGAAGTAGTCTTCGTCTACACGATGATCGTAGTGATCAGCGTTGCCATTGATGCGTAGAGGTGGCTCAGAGTAATCTGGTTGCTCTGCCCATTCTTGTTTGTAGTTTGGCTCGTAACCCAGTGTTGAACCAAAGTTGCCATCAACGCGCATTGCGCCATCGCGGTGGTAGCTGTGAACAGGGCAACGAGGTGCGTTCACTGGGATTTGATGGTGGTTCACACCTAGACGGTAACGCTGAGCATCGCCGTAAGCGAACAGACGACCTTGTAGCATTTTATCTGGAGAGAAGCCGATACCAGGTACTACTGCAGCTGGGTTGAACGCTGATTGCTCAACTTCTGCGTAGAAGTTTTCTGGGTTACGGTTCAGTTCGAACTCACCAACTGGGATCAGTGGGTAGTCTTTTTGAGACCATACACGTGTTAGGTCGAATGGGTTGAAGTTGACTTCATCCGCTTCTAACTCAGGCATGATCTGTACGTACATCTTCCATTTAGGGAAGTCTTGACGCTCAATCGCTTCGTAAAGGTCACGGTGATGGCTTTCGCGGTCTTTACCTACGATGGCTTCTGCTTCTTGGTCAGTCAGGTTCTTGATGCCTTGTTGAGTTTTGAAGTGGAATTTCACCCAGTAACGTTCGTTTTCTGCGTTGATGAAGCTGAATGTGTGGCTACCAAAACCATGCATATGACGGTAAGAAGCTGGGATACCACGGTCACTCATTACGATAGTCACTTGGTGGAATGCTTCTGGTAGTGATGTCCAGAAATCCCAGTTGTTGGTAGAGCTACGCATGTTAGTGCGAGGGTCGCGTTTTACTGCGTGGTTTAGGTCTGGGAATTTTAGTGGGTCACGTAGGAAGAATACTGGTGTGTTGTTACCAACCAAGTCCCAGTTACCTTCTTCAGTGTAGAATTTTAGTGCGAAACCACGGATGTCGCGTTCTGCGTCTGCTGCACCGCGCTCACCAGCTACAGTAGTGAAGCGAGCGAATAGTTCTGTTTTTTTGCCGATGTCAGAGAAGATCTTAGCGCGAGTGTATTTTGTGATGTCGTGCGTTACTGTGAACGTACCGTAAGCACCAGAACCTTTTGCGTGCATACGACGCTCAGGGATCACTTCGCGGTCAAAGTGTGCCAATTTTTCAAGGAACCAAACGTCTTGTAATAGTTGAGGGCCACGAGGACCTGCAGTCATAACGTTTTGGTTATGTGCGACAGGGCAACCTGCTGCTGTAGTCAATTTCTTGTTTGTCATTTTTCTTCCCCCTCCAGGGCTCAATACCTTAGAAACTGTAGAGGAGGTTATTACGGAAAAGCTGGGGGAGAAAACTGATATTGCTTATCAATTCAATAGATGGTGACTATGGTCGAAACTATATTAGAATCAGAAATTTACTACATTAGCTTGATTGACATAACAATCGACGTTCTCGAATGCGATTGACTGGGGGGAGCGCTATCCAGTTAGCGTGTCTGCGATGCTAGTAATATCGCCCCTTAAATGAAGTTTTACGTGTCATCAAAGGGGCGAAGTAATTAAGAGTACTTCACTTCAAGTTGTTCAGCTTTTGCAAATGCTGGGTGTGTCGCGAGCTGTTTCCCATAACGTTCAATATTAGGGAAGTGATTAACTAAACCAAACTTTTGAACCAATTCGACAATGAAAGACATCATGATGTCAGCGCCAGTCAGACGCTCTTCTACTAGGTAAGTTTTGCCTTCTAAGGATTGCTCGAAGTAGCCTAGTACATTCATTGCTTCCTTGTCGGCATAGCCTGATAAAAACTGAGTTTCATTTGGCTCTTTGCTTACGAAGATTTTTAGCAGCATAGGTAAAATTGCGGAGCTTTCTGCAAAGTGCATCCATTGCAAATATTCTGTGTGTGCTTTTGTACCGCGCTCAGGAGCAAAGGCTCCGTCACTGTATTTCTCAATCAAATATTCGGTCATTGCACCTGACTCAATGATAATCTCGCCGTTATCTTCAAGAACAGGTGACTTTCCTAATGGGTGAACACTTTTTAGTTCTGGCGGTGCCATGAAGGTCACGGAATCACGGACATAGGGTACAATCTCGTAATTTACATCTAGCTCTTCAAGTAACCAAATGATGCGCTTTGAACGAGACTGATTGAGGTGGTGAAGTTTAATCATTTACATATCCCTTTTTACAATGGGTCGTTAATCTGTACTACAAGCTTGCCGAAATTCTTACCTTCCAACAGACCGATGAATGCTTCTGGCGCATTATCCAGTCCTTGTACTAGATGTTCGCGGTATTGGATCTTTCCTTCTGCCAACCATTGATTAATATCTTGCGCAAATTCACCGTAACGATGTCCGTAATCATCAAAAATGATGAAGCCTTGCACCTTGATTCGTTTGGTCAGGAGCTTACCCATTAGTAATGGAAGATGGTCGGTACCTTCAGGCAGCTCTGTCGCGTTGTACTGAGAAATCAAACCACAAAGTGGGATACGCGCATTTGTATTCAGAAGTGGCATTACAGCCTCGAATACTTTGCCACCTACGTTTTCGAAGTAAACATCGATACCTTTGTCACAGGCATTTTTCAGTTGTTCTGCAAAGTCTTCAGCTCTGTGATCAATACACTCATCGAAACCAAGCACCTCTTTAGCGTAACGGCATTTTTCTTCTCCGCCTGCTATACCAACAACTCGGCAACCTTTGATTTTACCAATTTGACCAACTGTTGCGCCTACAGGCCCCGTAGCAGCTGCTACCACGATGGTTTCCCCTGGTTTTGGCTGACCAATGTCGAGTAAACCCATGTACGCGGTAAATCCTGGCATACCTGCAACGCCTAACGCGTAAGAAGGGTTTTGCGGTTCTTTACCAAGTTTAATGACCATCTCACCAGTTGAGATAGCGTAGTCTTGCCAGCCAACAGTGTAGGCAAGAACCCATTCACCTGCTTCGTAATCTGGGTGGTTTGATGCTTCTACCTGACAAACTGTACCACCGACCATTACGTCATCAATTGCAACAGGGTCAGCGTATGATTCGGCATCACTCATGCGACCACGCATGTATGGATCTAGAGATAAATAAACCGTTCTCAATAGCATTTCACCCTCTTTCGGAGTCGGTTTCGTTACCTCTTCTAAACGAAAGTTTTCTTGTGTCGGTGCACCATGGGGACGTGACGCGAGTACTATTCTGCGATTTGTTGCGTTAGTCATATCTATCTCACTTGTTGATTAGACCGGTCGTCTAGTATTTATTTCAAAATATCCCGCTTATGTAAAGCGGGAAGGTTTACTGTGTTAACACTGACGCTTTTTCTGACAGTGAAACGTGTGTAGGGTGTTCATTCTGCTTCCACGCCGCCCGTTATGGGCAAGTGCGCGTATTCTGCAGTAAGTGTTGAGTATAGGTCAGACTTTGCGTCAATGCTGCCTGATCTTGATAAAGTTTGTTCAGCAAGCTAGCGCCATTCCAAAGGTAGTATATCTGCCTTGCTAATAACGCACTGTCACCATTGGGGATTGAGCCATCTTGAATGCCGATGTCAATGCAATCCGCTATCGCTTGAATGGTTTTGTCTGCTCCTTGGCGTAATGCCAAGCGCATTGACTCAGAGAGATCGGAGACTTCTGCACTTAACTTAACCAATAAACATTTGTTCGCATTACACACGTCGTCTTCTACTTTGACCATTTCTTCGAAATAGCTCATTAGGCGTTGGTAGCCACTCAGTTCAGTATTGGTAAAGCGTGCGTTTAAACGCTCAAAATACTTAGTAAAGTAGTCTTGAATCATCGCTTCACCAAATTGTTCTTTGGATTTGAAGTAATGATAAAACGAGCCTTTTGGCACTGCGGCCTTTTTTAATAGCTCTGAAAGACCAACACTCGTGAACCCTCGGTTTACGATCAACTCGTATCCGACGTCGAGAATATGTTGGCGTGTGTCATTCGTCTTTGCGTTCATGAAGTGTACTATAGAATGAATTAGACCAGTCGTCTAGTATTTGTTGTGGGTTATTTAATCAGCTCATACTCAATAACAAAGAGCGTGTCGGTATTTGGGTAGATTTCTCGAATTAACTGCTTGAGTTTTGGTAGTTCGATGGCTTCTTGTTCTGCATGAAACTCATTAATATCTTCAAAGTGAAGTGGTTCTACAGAACGTATCTTGATATCGCAGACTTTACGATCCGTTTCTAAGGTAAAAACTTCGACTTCTGTATTGGGTACGTAATGGCTTTCTGATTCATCTCGAATCGTTATCGTCTTTTTGCCTGACGTGATCAACGGGGTTAAGAATTCAAAAAAAGTAATCTTGGTTGGATGAGATGGCATGATGTACTCGTTAGTCTGGTTGTTTGGCGTAATTATATACCCAAATACCCCAGAGATTCCTGTCTTACTAGAACGATCGAGCGCGGATGAGGCGAATTAACTTGGCACTAAAGTAACCTGAGATAACGCCTATCCAGTTGGTGCTGAGATCATCAAAACTAAATGATCGATTTGGAATAAAAAGTTGGCTTATTTCTTCCATTGAAACGATAGCTAGCAGCAGTAGCAAAAGACGAATCCCAAAAAAGTCGGTTTTATTCGAGCTCACCAGAGAAGGGAACGTGAAGACCGATAAAAAGCCGATCAATAAACTGAAAGTAAAGTGAAGCGTACTCGATCCGCCTAAGTAGGTTTCCATTTGCAGGTAAGTGGTATGGTGTAGGTCAGAGCTTTTCCACAAAGAAAGTGAAGCGGTTAACATCAGGACTAAAACAAAACTCGTGCGTGCCAGTATTAAAGCCATAATTAACCTATTGGAAAGAAGCCTAAGTAACGTTTTACAAAGTACAGTGCAGCTAAATTCTGGATAGCCATGCCAATTGCCATTGCCCACGCTGCACCAATCACCCCAAACATTTGGCAAAGCGTAACAAGTAGGCAGATGGACACCGTACCGGAGGAAATTGTAATGTATTTCATGGTTCTCTCATGACCACTCATTAATAATAAAAAACCTACTGAACCAGTCGCAACATTGACTAACTGCCCCAGAGAAAGGACGACTAATAGTGGCGCCGCGGCGAGAAACTCCTCACCAAAAAACTGCATTACAAACTCGGGGAAGAGGGTGCAAATAATTACGGGTACAATCGCTAAACCAACATTGGCTCGGCACGCCAAGCGGCTCAGGTTCTGCAGTTTACGCATTTGACGCTCTTTGTAGAGAGAGGCAAACATCGGGGCGACCACAAAGTTAATGGTAATCAGCACGAAGCCAATCAGTAGTGATGTACGTTGGGCTGCGGCTAACAAACCGAGTTCCGCTGTTGAGATAAAAAAGCCCGTAATAACAAGGCTTCCCCATTGAAGAACATTCGTGAAGATACTGCCAACCCAGACTTGCTTGGCAGAAGAGACCATTTTTTTGTTTGGTACGAAAGCCGATGTTTGATATTGATCTGAGCCAAGCCAATTGGCACTAGATATGACCGCGACACCTATGCTCGCTAAAAGCAGTGCGGTCATTAGATTGTTGATATTTTGCTGACCGATATAGTCTAGGGCAAAGACAAAAATGACCATCAACATGCTTACCCCAAGCTGCAACGCAAACAGAGATGATACGACTTTTCTACATGCTTGAAGCACCCGACTGTTGGTTTGCGCAAGCACCAAGAAAGGTATGCAAAGCAAGCATAAAGTAATCGCATACATTGGTGATTGAGTCTGGTTTAGCTGTTCTGGAAACAGATTAAACCCTGCTAACAAAACGCCTATGGCGAGCAAGCAAAATGCCATACTTCGATAAAGTGCGGTTTTATAGTTTTGGCTTTGTTCAAGCTTCTCTTTGTTATTAAAAGCGATCGCATTGTAACGAACTAACGAGACATCAAAACCTAGCTGAGAAACGATAGCGAGTAGCGAGACTAGGTTGAATAAAAAGAAAAATTGACCGGCCGTCGAAGCGTCACTGGTCTTCGATACAATCAGAGTCAGTAAAAAAGCAAATAGCGCACTCAACACACGCGTGATTGCGGTTTTTAATCCAGTAGATAACAAGCTTTTTTTACCGCTGGGCATCAACAGTAATTTTTGTTGAACAGTGTGAAACATAGGGGCATTTAACCGTAAAGTTTATTGAGTGCGAGGCGCTGTTTTTCTTCACTGAAGGCATCGTTTAATTCTGCTGTATATTGGCGAAAATCAATCTCTTCATAATGATTGACACAATGCGCGATCTGCTTGGCCATTTCTTCAGGTGTGAGCGCTAAAAACGGGTAGTTGAGATCTTTGGTTGCGCCGATGGTCCGAATAACCATAGGAAGATGTAACTTGGATGCTTCTAGAATGGTTAACGGCATCCCTTCCCATGCTGCAGTATGTAGATAAAGGTCTGAACCCTTGAGCTTTTCAACTACCTCATCGCGAGGCAGCATGCCCGTTACATCCACATTTTCAGTGCGTAATTTCTGTTCGAGTACGTGGTCACCGCCACCTATCCATGTGATTTCTATCGGGCGGTTAAGCGCATACCGATTAAGGAACTGCAATGTGCTGATAAGAAACTGAGGATCTTTTTGGGGCGCGACACGACCAAGTACAACGAGCTTCAGCGCTTCTTGCTTGTTTCGCTCTATACGATCTTCACTTTGATAAGACACGTAGTTGTTGAGCAGTTCGGCACGTTTCGCACCAATGCTAATGGCTAGGTCACACTCTCGTTGGCTACAGCCTGCAACCACATCAATTTTGCTCAGTTTTACTTTCTCTAGTGCTTTATAGATCTGGCGTGCAAGCTCTGAGATATCTTCACGTTCGAAGGCATAACAGTGCGGTGTGTAAACCAAGCGTGCCTTGCCAATCTTTAGAAATCGGCCGAGAAATCCCGCTTTACTCGAGTGCAAATGCACGACGTCGGGAGCAAGTGATGCAATCATGTGGTTTGCATCGCGAATAAATTGAAGCAAGCCGCCTTCTACCCACTTTGTCTGTACGAAAATGTGGTGGTTGTTCTCATTGGTCAAGTCGTTTTCTCGGGCTCTGGCTAGCAAGAAATGTTGATAAGGCTCGTCTCTGGATGAGTGAACATAACTATAGAGGGCGGTTTGAACGCCACCTCCAAACGCTTCTGTAACATGGAGTACTTTCTTCATGATGATTTTGTCCCTGGTGTTTGCATCCATTTGTGTTTAAAAGCATCACGCTCTTGCTCTGAATAAACGTGGCGATACAAGGGAAGATCGTACATATAGAACAGTTTTGAGAAGTCGTAGTGATTCTTAAAGTGTTGGTGGATATTGGAGTACCACTTGTTTTTCGCTTCGTTGCTGTTTTTCAGTACGAAGTCTTGCAACTCAAGAAACTCACCGATTTCTTTATCAAGAGAACTGAGCTGTTCGCATTTGATTAGCATGACGTTGGCCTGATCGTTCTGGAATGTGAAGAAAGGTTGAGTGTTGTCCAGCTCTTGGCGCATCACATCGATATTGAAATTACGCTTTAACTCGTTGTCGAACCAGTCCGCAAAATAGTTGAGATTGATATAGTTATCAAAGCAATGCTCGAGGTGCTGATACGTGACTTCCATATCTCGGTGAATTGCATCATTCTTTTTGCCTTCGATAAATTGCAAATGGAGGTCTTGAAAGAAACGAGAAAAGACAGTTGCGATTGGATCGCGGACCAGCGTAACGATTTTAATCTGCTCGCGTTTTTGTAAGATACGTTTTCGCTGCTTGAGCACTAAGCGATAGAGTGCGCGGTTTCGGAAGTCGAAGAATTTACTCACGTCTTTTTTATTGTGATACATGTGAAATTCTTCGTGATCATCAAAGGTGTGGATGTGATAGCTCGGGATATTTTTCTCCCCTAGCGTGTGCTCAATTGATGAGGAGCCAACTTTGCCCATTTGGTAAACTAAAACAAAATTATCAGCTTGGAGTTCTCGGTTCTTTTCAAATTGTCGAGAGATTGAATACTTCATCTATCCTATCCTTGATTATTCATATTCGTGGTGATGGTTTACCGGAAAAGTATGAGCAATGGCCCTTGAGTCGTTGCTCATGCTGATCATGACGGGTAATAAGAGTATTAAAATTATGGTGGTGTTTACCGCAACGAAAAACACCATGATGAGGGCGTATATCGCAAGTAATAGGCTTTTTCTGTTTTCATTAAGACTACGGAAGCAAAAGCGAATAAAAAGAAAATAACCACCAAACAGCAGACCGATACCAAACAATCCGTATTCAATTGCGGTATCTAACACAAAGTTGTGGGTGTAGATCGCCAGCTCATCATAATTAAAGTAACTGATCATAAAGTTGGGTAACATTTTCGCGCCGACACCTAACACTGGGTGTTGAAGTAAAATATCTAGCCCATTGGCAAGTAAAAGTTTTCTATGAAGATTCGATACCCAGCGCGCTTCACTTTGGTTGGCAAATAAGACGTCTTCTTGGGTTATTTCCAATGTGTCTGCTAGCGTTTCAAACCCAACGTAGAGTGTGGTTGTGACGGCAGTAAACACAATGAAGCTCAAGGCTAATAAAATTGTCCACGTGTACGTTTCGCTGAGCGATTTTCTCATTAAGTTTTTTACGAGCAGTTGGTCAAAGAAGAAAAGCAGACAAAAACCAAGTAGCGCTTTTCTTTCTTGTGACAACACCAGTAATACTAAAGCTACGAGCATCAAAAGGTGGAAAGCGCGAATTTTATCTCGATAAAGGTACAGTAGTGAGCACAGTACACCGAACCCGTATTTACTTACCCCGAGTAACTTAAACCCACTTTGATAGCCCTGAGCAAAGTGCCATAAGGCAACGAGCGAACAGATGAAAAACAACAGATACGTGAAATAAACCATTACCCGTTCGTCATCAAACACGCCATAGGCGTACATTAGGCTCAGTAGGCACAAAATCGCTAACCATTGCACAGTTTCTATAACTAGCGGCATTAAAGGGACGCGATTTAGCAGACCATTTATGAACACATACCCAGTGAACAATACGAGGAACCCCATACAGGGATGTATGAGTTTTTCAGCTTTTCCTTCCAATACCACTAATGCAGTAAAACCAATAGACAAAAGGCTTGCGATGTCAGATGGGGCTAGCGCTATTCCTCCAGCACGAAACTTCATTGGAATAAAGAACAATACTAATAGGCATGCTGCAAGCAATGAGGCGCGATGGCTCGATGGCGCGGAACTATTTGTTGGCGCAAAGCTGCTGGTAGATTCCATAGTAACCTTCACGAAATTTATCGATGGTGTAAAGAGAGGCCCTATTGACTGAGTATTGACTTGCAGCGTCATACCGCTCAACACTTTCACACAGTTGGAGAACTTTTTGGCTCAGTTCAGTGGCGTTACCAACTTGAAATAAATATTCGGCACGTCCGGTGACGTCATCCAAACCAGGTACGTCCGACGATAGTACGGGTAAGCCTGCTGCCATCGCCTCAACCGCCGCCAAACCAAAGCCTTCGACGTGCGACGATTGCACGTAAATATCCATGTCGTTCAAAAAGGCTGGAACGTCAGAAACTACGCCATGAAAGTGAACACGTTGCGCGACGTTGATTTTTGTTGCCAATGCTTGCAGTGACGATTTTTTTTCTCCATCTCCCGCAAGGTGGAGTTCGTATAGTCTTGGTAAATGGATAAGTGCTTGGATAAGCGTTTCATGGTCTTTATGTTGGTGAAGTCGGCCCACCATGCCAATCTTGATAACTGGTTTGTCGATTAGGTGGCTGGCGAATCTTGGCGTCATAGAAAACCTTTTTAAATCAACGCCATTGTGCACCACGTGATATTTATGTTGATAGCGAGGCATGAACTTCACCAGTTCATCTTGTACTTTTTCACTAATACTGACCGTCAAGTCGTGGCCCCAATATAAGACGTATTCCATGAACTTAAACAGCGGATAGTCACGTCGACGGTTATAAGAACAGTGCTCAGTCTGGATTCGTTTTTTACCTACCGCCAATAGCGCTAGGTAAATGGAAGGGTAGAGGTGCCCGTGAACGACATCCGGCCAACGCAGCAAAGAGAATTTCTCACTCAATGACAATGTGCGCCAGTTAAAACACTCTACCCCTTGGGCGGATAGCATTGGTAAGTAATCATTTTCATCACACAAGACCAAAATTTTGATTTCGTATTCAGGCTTATGTTCTAAAACAAGGTCGACTAAGAACTTCTGAGCACCGCCGTTCTGAGAAAGATCATTGATAATATGTAGAATCTTGGTTTTCATGATTAATTGGTCAGATATTGCTGTTTAAGGTCGGTGATTTCTGTATTTGAGAAAAAGTGCTTCGTCAATTTAGAATTCAGCATTTCTTCAACGTACTCGGGTGTAGGTTGAAATTGCGTTTTGAATTCTTTCATTAGTGGCGAGTACCATTTGTTGTCTGATTGATTTTCATAAACAACATCCACGGGGTAACCTAAAAAGTCTTCAACTGCGGAGTTAGCCTTCGTTAGCTTGTCACTTCGAATGACCAACAGTGAGAAGTTATTGTTATGGTATGTTTGATAGCCTACTTCGTGATTAAAAGACTCGTTAAACACATCAATCCCTGTTAGTTGTTTGATCTCGTTGTCAAACCACTGCAGCGCATATTGATGATTCATGTGCTTATCAAATGCTTCTTGGAGTAATTGCGGTCGTTCGGTACGTATTGCGCTGTCATCCTTTAGATATTTGTCCGCCATCCAAAAAGGAAGTGCTTGAAAGAACATTGAGACATTTCGTCCGATCGGTTCACGCACCAGCGAGATAATTCGAACTTTTTTCTTACGCTTTAACATGCGGCTCATCGTTATGCGCTTTAGTCGTCGCTTTAACGCATTGATCTGAGGCTTATGCAATTGCGCTCTAACGGGGGATATTTGTTTTTGCGCATCGACGGTCATAAGGTCGTGCAAGTGAATCGAGTCAGGAATGGAATGCTCTAATGCACTCGAACCTACTTTGCCCATTTGATAGATCAATACCGGCTGTTCTTGGCTTTTCAACGTTTGGTACCAAGATAGGTTTACGTTAGTAGGCGTATTTCTGGACATAAAGCGTCTCTCCTTCCTTGGCCTTGGCTTGTGTGATTAAGACGCCAAGAGATGGAACTGAGTGTTGTATTTGTTTAGATAACGCAAGGTTAACCAGTGATGATTTTGTCGATTCTGAGCGAATGACGGTGATCAGACCATTGGCATACTGACCAAGAATAAGTGCGTCACTCACTGACAGTAGGGGCGGTGTATCGATAATGATCCGGTCATACTTATTTTGAAAATGTTCGAGCAACTTTTTAAAGCGATCAGAAGCCAATAATTCCTGTGGGTTTGGCGGAATTAGGCCGGCCGGTAATACATCTAAGTTGGCTTCTTTTATATGTGTAACACAATCTTTGATTGGCGTATCCATCGTCAGGATATGCGTTAAGCCAGGGCTTGATTCAGCAATACCGAATCGCTTTGCGATGGAAGGTCGACGTAAATCGCAGTCGATGATCAATACCTTTTCCATTTTTGAAAACGACACCGCCATATTGATACTGGTTGATGTTTTTCCTTCTTCTGGAATAGCAGAGGTAAAGGGCAATATCTTTTGCTTCGTGTTGGTTAATCTGAGCAGAAGCGAGGTTCTGACGGAGCGGCAAGCTTCACTAAATAGCTTTTCTTCATCATCTAAATACGCGGTATAACTGACGCCGTTTTTACGCAAATTGCGTTTTTTGACCATAGGAATCACACCTAAACACGTAACACCAAGTTTTTCTTGCACATCGGCTGTGCTTCGGATAACTTCTCGCATCGTTTCTAAGATGATGACTAGAGCGCAAGCAATGGCAAAGCCAAAAAAGGTGGCAATTAGTACCAGTTTGATTCGTTGTGGTGCCACCGGGAATAGAGGAATGATGGCTTTATCAGTAAAGCGAGCAGTGACATTCTTGTAGTCGCTGGTGGCGTTGGTCTCTTTCTCACGATTTAAGAACGCTTCATAGAGTGCCTTATTGGATTCAACCTCGCGTTTTAACTGTTCGTAACGCGCTTTTTGTGACCCTAACGATTGGAAGTCTGACTTTTTGTTATCGAGTTCTGCGCGAAGCATGTCCTCTTGCGCTTTTGCAGCAAGAAGGTCTTGTTGCTTACTGAAGGAAATGTCACGGATGAGTTGCTGGGTTCTAGATTGAATTTCAGCAAGCTGCGCTTTCGCCTGAATCATTCGATCATGTTTAGGTCCGTAGCGCTGTGCCAGTTCAGAGAGATTTTTGGCTGCCTGTGCTTCCGACAATTTTAGATCGCGGATTTGCGCTTGATTAGCGAATTCATCAATTGACAACAAGCTGTCTAAACTTTGCGAAGATTTACGTCGTAACAATTGGATTAACGTCTGCGCTTCAATACGCTTATTAACAGCGATATTCAGCTTGCGAGTGAGTTCTTCTAGCTCATTTGCGTAAATTTCATCAATACCGTTTATATCGATCAACCCTTCTTTTAACAAGAATTCTTGCAGCGCTTGCTCCGAGTTACGTAATCGCTCCTCCAATTTTTGAGAGTTATTTGTCAACCAAGTAGCCGCATTTTGTGTAACGACCAATTTGGCTTCAAAATTTGCGTCAATGTAGGCTTGGCCGACCGCGTTGGCGATTGTCGTCGCAAGCTTAGGATCGGTAGAACGAAAGCGAATTCTGACTAATTGGGTGTTACGTACTGGCTCAATATCGAGTTTACTTCTGAAAGCTTGAAGTGCCTGATAATAGGACTCTGAAAACTGGGCGGTTTCTTTTGGACTTGGTGCCACATTCAGTAGGTCTTGAACAAAAGGAATCGACTTTATTTGGTCGATTTTTTTATTTAACCCCCCTGAGCTTGTGAATTCAGGTAATTGGGTGAGGTTCAGCTCTCTAATGACCTTATCTGCAATATGATTCGATTTTAAAATGGCGATTTGCGTTTGAAAGTACTCTTTTTTTGTCGTGTCGACGCCATATACTTCCTCAATTGAAAGTGCGCTTTTTTGCTCCTCTTGGATGAGTAGCGTAGCTGTAGCTTGGTATATCGATGCTTTGGAGTAGATATACCAAGTACAAGTTAATGAGAACAGAAGCGTGAATGCTGCGATGCTTAGCCAATTCTTTTTAATCGCTTTGAAGTGATGGCCAAAACGAATCAGTTCTACTTTGTTCATCTGGAGATTATTTGGATGAGTCCCGTTCATTTGATTCCCTGTCACTTAAAAGAAGCTCTGGTCAATAAATACAATGTCACCAGGTTCAACGTTGCGGTGCATACTGACCCCTTCCATCGTTTGACCCGTTTTATGCTTGGTGAGGTTAATGCCTTTGCGTGAGGCTCTGTCGGTCAAGCCGCCTGCTAGAGCGATGGCCTTCTCTATGGTTAATCCTGGACGGTACTCAAATCCACCAGGCTTCCTGACTTCGCCATTAACGTAAAACAGACGAAAATTATTGATGGTGACCATCACTTTTGGATTGATGAGATAATCGCCTTTTAAGCCCGTTTCTATTTCGTACTTGAGTTGTTTTGGTGTTTTTTTGATTGCTTTAATTCGGCCAAGGTAGGGGTAATCAAAGTAGCCATCTGACGTTATTAGAATATTTTTAATCGTAAGATCTTCTTCACCATAGACCTGCACGGAAATGGTATCGCCAGTATCGAGTAAGTAATCTTCCTCGTTTGAGTCAGCGTTGACCAAAGTGCTAAATAGCAACAACGCTACACTCATGAATTTGATGAATGCCTTCATTAATAATCCTTTTTACAGAGAAAACTGTGCGCTTAAAGTCCAAATATTTTGTTCGAAGCTATAATCCGATCGGCTAGAGTTTTTATCTTGGTATTGCCAATCGGCTTGCAGCTGTATCCAACGTTTGATCTGATAATCGATACCAAAAGATAGAGTGTACCGATCGTCGTTTCTGGAGATTCCCGTGTAATCATCTTGTTGATAAACAGCACCTAAGCGAGTTGCAAGGTAACTATTCCAATCGTGCTTCAGGTTCAGTCGGTAACGAGTTTGTAGGTTGTAATCGCCATCTTGATCGGGGTTAACCGCCGCTTGAGTGGTTTTCACGCTGACTAGAGTTTGTTCTTGAGGCAACCATTCAAAGCCGATATCCCAACTAAAGCCTTTAAATGTCTCTCGTTGAGCGCTGTCAAAATCTTTGATTTGATAACCGAGTCGAGCGATGCCTTTGGTTTTTCCTGTGACTTCCCATTCGGCACCGGTGTAATAGAAACTGGTGTTGTTATCTTTCGATGGCTGCGCAGAATTTCGGTGCTGATACTCGGTTACGATTTGGTTTGTTCCGACTAACCAATAGGTTCTTGGCGTCGCTCTTAAATAGAACTCCAAATGTGCATTGGGAGCTCGAAAATCGTTGTATTTAGTTTTAGCGTTTGGGCGCCCAGGCAAGCCGTCACGATAGTTTTGATAGGTTTTATCACTATAGCCTAAACCGAATTCGAGTCTGCCTTTGGCACCGTTAGATCCAAAGACATAATTGGTTTTTACATCGTTACGGTTGAACTCTATTGGTGAGTCGATTGCGCTACCATTACCTTCGGTAATATCTTCTCCTCGAACTTCATGCTGGGCGCGAAAACGGTAATCAACCACTAAACGATGACGATGATTAAATTCGAAAAAGTTGGAAAACTGAAAAGTGTGGTCGTCGAAGTCGTTGCGATCGTCAGATGAAAAGCCAGCTTTTAACTTATATAAAATATCTGCGCGATAGCGATTCCGTTCTATACGTGCTAGTAAGCTTGGTTCTATACCCCAAATATTGACCGATTCTACATTGCCGGATTTTTCCGCTTTATTGATGTTGTCATCTCCCTCGTAGAAAGTTTTTACGAGGGGAATCAACTCTATACCAGACTCGGTTTGGTAAGCCATCGATTCTGCGAGCAAGTCAGTAGAAAACAGACTCAATGTTATTGCCATTGTCAGTTTCTTCATAATCTTAACCTTAGTAAGCGTTAGCACCAGTGAAGCCTTTGAAAACGGTCATAAAGATGATTTTGATGTCCATCCAAACCGACCAGTGGTGGATGTAATCCAAATCAAACTCGACTCTCTTTTCCATTTTTTCTAAGGTGTCTGTTTCGCCGCGATAGCCATTAATTTGCGCCCAGCCAGTAATGCCTGGTTTTACTTTGTGACGTAGCATGTATCGGTCAACAATCTGGCGATACTCTTCATTGTGCGCCACGGCATGAGGGCGTGGACCAACAATAGACATGGTCCCTTGCAGTACATTGATAAATTGAGGCAGTTCGTCCAAAGAGGTGCGACGTAGAAATCCGCCAAAAGGCGTAATACGAGGATCGTTCTTTGTCGCCTGTTTCACGTTGGAACCTTGATCCATGGTTGTCATTGAACGGAACTTCCAGACTTCAATCTTGCGTCCATCAAGACCGTAACGATGTTGTTTAAAGATGACAGGGCCTTTAGACGTTGCCTTAATGCCAATCGCAATGACGAATAGAATAGGGGCGATTAAGACCAAAATAATGCTCGAAAACAAGATGTCTTCAAACCGTTTTACCCAAGAAGAAATTCCAGCAAAAGGTGTATCAAAGACACTTAGTGTTTGAACTTGGCCGATCTGCGCCCAACGAGAATGTAAAAGGTTATAAGTGAAGAAGTCGGGAATCAGATACGTATTTGCGGTGGTATCTGAGAATTGGTTAAGAAGTGACGCAATGCGCTCTTTTGCGTGCATTGGCATCGCGATATAGACGTAATCTACTTCCCCTTTTTTAGCTCGCTCAAGGGCGTGGTCAACAGCTCCTTTAATAGGATAATCAGAATTTGGCAGTCTGTCGGAAGATCGTTCGTCGTAAAAGCCATCAAAAAGCACGCCGTGTTCTGTGTGGTTTTGAATTTCGTTAGCTAGGGTAATGCCGTGAGGAGTTTGGCCGATGATGATCGCAGTGCGAGTGTTGAATCCTTTTTTTCTCAAATAGGCTAATCCGGTACGGAATGTTACTCGCCATGCTAAAAGCAGAGCGGGCGTAATCGCAAACCACAGCGCTAAAATTGTGTTATCAAATAAGGTATGGACTTCAGAAAAATACAGCACAATAAAGATAAGTGCAGAAGTCACCGCCCAAGCAACACAGACAATAAACATCTGCTCTTTAAACGAACTGGTTCGCCAAGAGCGATAAAGATTGCCGCTTTCTGCCATAAATAGAAAGGAGATGCCTCCAACGAAAGCCAATATGACGTAATCTTTCCCCATCGCAGTATTCATGTCTTTGAACACTAAAAGCAGCATAAAAGAGACGATGACAGCAAGATCTGAGATGCGATATAAAAAAGCGAACTCCATCTCATGAGAGCGGATAAGTCCTTTTTGTTTCATGACTCAGTTTCCCTTCTGACACGCTACCGCCCTTGGGTGTCTTCCCCAATTGCCGTGTCGTGAACGTTATTAGTAGTTAGTGCACAGAGCATTCTGTGGAATGCTGCTGAGTTTTTTGTCACGTGTAATTTCGTTGATAAGTGTAAAAATTTGCTTTGTTGAGGTAAGTGGAAATAAGAATGATATTTAGCCCTTTGGCTAAGTTTGGCGGGTTAGGAAAAAGCTGGTACTTACTTATGAGGAATGAGGAAAAGTATTAAAAATGAAGTATCAGTACAAAGACAATGGTTTATGTGAGGGTAGAAGAAACGGGTGATTTGATTCGTTCACGATTAATGATTTAGTATCGAATTGCTGATATTTATTAAGATAAAAAAATCCCTCTCACTTGAGAGGGATTTTTTTGAGTAAGGACGAATGAACTATTCGACTTCTACGCCGTTTTCTTTGTATAGGCGGCGGCATGCGCGACCATCACTGTGGAACAGGTGACAACGATGAGCTGGAATACCGATCTCGATTTTATCGCCAGTGTCGACTGCAAGCGTGTCCGGCTGACGGAAAATAACGTCGGCGTCCGCGCCTTCTAGATTTAGGTATACTTGAGTTTCGTTACCTAGCTTCTCAACAATCATCACTTCACCGTGAATACTTGCATCAGCTTCAGAAGCGGATAATAGGTGCTCAGGGCGAATGCCTAAAGACATTCGGTCGCCGCGGTTAACGGTTGTACCATCCACCGGAATCCAGAAAGATACGCCGTTAGATAGTTGAACTTTGACGCGCTCTGCTTCTACTTCATCAATGAATACGCTCATGAAGTTCATTTTCGGAGAACCGATAAAGCCAGCTACAAAGCGGTTTTGTGGGTAATGGTAAAGCTCAAGCGGCTTACCAACTTGCGATACATAACCGCCGTCTAGTACAACGATTTTATCTGCCATTGTCATCGCTTCTACCTGATCGTGCGTTACGTAGATCATGGTACAACCAAGTTGGCGCTGAAGTTTCGTGATTTGTGCACGCATGTTTACACGCAGTGCCGCATCCAAGTTTGATAGTGGCTCGTCTAGAAGGAATACATTTGGCTGCGATACCAATGTTCGGCCAATCGCCACACGTTGACGCTGTCCACCAGAAAGTGCTTTTGGTTGGCGCTCAAGCAAGTGGCCTAGTTGTAGGATTTCTGCTGCTTGTTCAACACGCTTGTCGATTTCTGCTTTGTCTGCTTTTGCTAGTTTCAAGCCAAATGACATGTTGTCATATAAGTTAAGGTGCGGGTAAAGAGCGTAAGACTGGAATACCATACCAACACCACGTTTGGATGGTTCGACGTCATTCATGCGCTGGTCACCAATATACAAATCACCTGAAGTAATGTCTTCAAGACCGGCAATACAACGTAAAAGGGTAGATTTACCACAACCTGATGGACCTACAAAAACAACAAATTCACCTTCGTTGATTGTTAGGTCTACGTTCTTAGAAATCAGTACGTCGCCATACGCTTTACAAACATTTTTTAACGTGACACTCGCCATGTAGCTCGTCCTCGATCAATTTTTTATTATTCACCGCTCATCATTATATGAATTATCTAGCGAGCAGTAACAGTAGGAATCGGTAAGTTCTTGCGGTTGGTAAGAAAAGTAGGGTAGCACTTCAATAAAATGTCCTGAATAGAAGTGCTACCCATCATAGCCAAGTACGAGTTTCTCTCCCCCACATTATTCGTATTGTCTCCCCCGTGAAATAATTACCACAAACAACACTAATAATGACATTCCACTCGTCTGGCAATGCAAAACCAGCAAATCTTTTTCCTAATACGTAGGCACTGCTGGGAAAGGGTTCTTACCATCCACTCTTGGATGACTGCAGTTTCTAAGATTGTGCGTAGTGCGACATCCTCCTAATAGAAATAATTGTAGGGGGAGTAGAAAGGGAGGAGTAAAAAAGGAGGAGGAAGAAAGCAGTTGGTCGGAAATCACATTATTGCACCACCTAAAGTTGAAACCGATCACAGGAACTATCCATTTTGTGATTTGAGTCTCTTACCCTTGGCGATTTAGATCACGAAAATACGTCATAATTGTAAGGGCGTAGGGATTAGGAGGATGAGACATATTGGATTATTTCAGATGATATATGTCGAAATACGGCTGAACCTCAATGGACTAGCCCTACATCAAAAATATAAAAAGGATACGAACATGAAAAAGTTAAGCGCTGTAGCACTAGGTACTCTTGTTGCTTTGGGTTCTTTTGGTGCTAATGCTGCCATCGAAGAAGGACAACTTACTATCTGGATCAACGGTGATAAAGGCTACAACGGCCTTGCTGAAGTTGGTAAGAAATTTGAAGAAGACACAGGCATTAAAGTGACTGTGGCTCACCCAGATGGCCTTCAAGACAAATTCCCTCAAACTGCAGCGACTGGCGACGGTCCTGATATCGTATTCTGGGCTCACGACCGTTTCGGTGGTTACGCAGAAGCTGGCCTGCTAGCAGAAATTAAACCTTCTAAGAATATTCAAGAAGGTATCGTTGATTTCGCTTGGGATGCAGTACGTTACGACGGCAAATTGATCGGCTATCCAGTTGCGGTTGAGTCTCTATCTCTAATCTACAATAAAGACTTAGTTCCAAACCCACCAAAGTCTTGGGAAGAGGTTGCAGCATTAGATGCAAAACTTAAAAAAGACGGCAAGTCTGCAATCATGTGGAACCTAAAAGAACCGTACTTCACTTGGCCACTAATGGCGGCTGATGGCGGCTACGCGTTCAAATACACTTCTGAAGGTTACGATGTTAAAGACGCTGGTATCGCGAAAGAAGGCGTTAAAGACGCAATGAGCTTCGTAAAAGGCTTAGTTGATAAAGGCGTAATCTCTGCGGATATGGATTACTCCGTGTCTGAGTCTGCGTTCAACCAAGGCAAAACAGCGATGACGATCAACGGTCCATGGTCTTGGGGCAACATTGAGAAGTCAGGCGTTAACTACGGCGTGACTACGCTACCTAAGTTCCAAGGTCAATCTTCTAAGCCATTCGTTGGTGTTCTAACAGCTGGTATCAGCACTGCGTCTCCAAACAAAGACCTAGCAGTTGAGTTCATTGAGAACTACCTACTAACAAACGATGGCCTACGTATGGTTAACAACGATAAGCCTCTAGGTGCGGTAGCGCTTAACTCGTTCCAACGTGAGCTAGATTCAGATACTCGTATCGCTGCAACAATGGACAATGCGATGAACGGCGAAATCATGCCAAATATCCCTCAAATGAACGCATTCTGGGGTGCGGCTAAGAACGCAATCATCAACGTAGTTGACGGTCGTCAAACTGTCGATGCAGCTCTTGCAGATGCAGAAAAACAAATGACTAAATAATTAAGTAAGACCTTTTTAAGGAGGAGGCAACTCCTCCTTACTTTTCTATATTTATTCTATATTCGCTAGCAGGTTCCCTATGCAGTCAGTTCAAGGTACAAATGCTATGACAGCACCAGAAGCCAGCCTTCCGAGCAGCAAAAAAGTGTTCATGAAATGGTCACTTTTAGGCACAGTCGGCATCATCAATGGCTACGCAACAATCCTTATGTATTCTCGCGGTGAGATTGCGTTTGCACTACTTACGCTCATTCTTACCGCTTTAGCGTTGTTCATCTTTGGTAGTAAAAAGACGTACGCACACCGTTACATCTACCCTGGTATAGCAGGGATGATCCTTTTCATTCTTTTTCCTTTGGCGTACACCATAGGTTTGGCGTTTACCAACTATAGCGCGAAGAACCAACTCTCTTTTGATCGCGCTCAGAACGTACTTTTGGACCGAACTTACCAAAGTGGTGATAGCTACCCGTTCACTTTGTATAAAACGGAGCAAGGCCATCAACTTGTGGTTGAAAAAGATGGTGAGCTACTTGCAAGCCCGACTTTTCAGCTTGATAACCTTTCAGCATCGGAGTTTGATCTTTCACCAATTGAAGAAGTGACGGGTGAAAAAGAATCAATCAAGGCGATTGTTAAGAACCGCAGTGCGTTGAGCAGTGTCGATTTACATTTGCCAAGCGGTGATGATATCCGTATGAGTGGGCTGCGCAAATTTGCTGCAGTTGTGCCTTTGTACACATTACAAGAAGATGGTGAAACGCTTTACAACAACCGGACTGAAGAAACGCTACGTCCAAATATGGAAGTAGGTTACTACCAGCCTGTCGATGAAAACGGTCAATTTGTTGGCAGCACAGTGTCACCAGGTTTCGTGGTGAACATTGGTACCCACAACTTTGAGCGTGTTTGGAAAGATGATGGTATCAAAGAGCCGTTTATCAGTATCTTTATCTGGACCATTGTTTTCTCTGCGCTAACCGTATTGTTTACGCTTGTTATTGGTCTTGTCCTTGCCAGTGTGGTTCAGTGGGAAGCACTTAAAGGTCGCTCAGTTTACCGTTTGTTGCTAATCCTGCCTTATGCAGTTCCGGCGTTTATTTCTATCTTGATCTTTAAAGGTTTGTTTAACCAAAGCTTTGGTGAGATCAACATGTTGTTGGAAGGCTTATTCGGCATTAGCCCGGCTTGGTTCTCTGATCCGTTCATGGCGAAAACCATGATCTTAATTGTTAATACTTGGCTTGGTTTCCCTTACATGATGATTTTGTGTATGGGCTTACTAAAAGCGATTCCAGACGATTTATATGAAGCATCAGCCATTGATGGTGCGAACTTTGTCACGAACTTCACACGTATCACACTACCAATGATGTTGAAGCCGTTAACACCATTGTTGATCGCGAGTTTTGCATTTAACTTCAACAACTTCGTACTTATCCAGTTGTTGACTGGCGGTGGTCCAAACATGATTGGTACATCAGAGCCTGCGGGTTACACCGACCTGCTAGTAAGTTACACCTACCGAATCGCATTCGAAGGTGCTGGTGGTCAAGACTTCGGTCTAGCAAGTGCAGTAGCAACGCTTATCTTCCTATTGGTTGGCGCATTGGCACTTATCAACCTACGCGTAACTAAAGTAGCTCAGGACTAAGGAGAAATTACAATGGCAATGGTACAAGGTAAGTCATTAAAGTATCGTGTTTGGGCTACTCATATTGCAATGTGGGCATTCTTGGCACTGATTATTTTCCCTTTGCTGATGATCATCGCGATTTCATTCCGTGAAGGTAACTTTGCAACGGGTAGCCTGATCCCAGACAACCCAACACTTGATCACTGGAAATTGGCATTAGGTTTCTCGGTGACTAATCCAGACGGTACAGTTACACCGCCACCATTCCCAGTAATGACATGGCTGTGGAACTCTGTAAAAGTGGGTGGTATTTCTGCAATCCTAATCGTGGCGCTATCAACCACATCGGCTTACGCGTTTGCTCGTATGAAGTTCAAAGGTAAGAACACCATTCTTAAAGCGATGATGATCTTCCAGATGTTCCCTGCGGTGTTGGCACTGGTTGCTCTGTACGCGTTGTTCGACAAACTGGGTCAGTACATTCCTTTCCTTGGCCTGAACACGCATGGCGGTCTGATCTTCGCTTACTTAGGTGGTATCGCACTGCACGTTTGGACCATTAAAGGCTACTTCGAAAGTATTGACTCGTCTCTAGAAGAAGCGGCGGCTCTTGATGGTGCTACACCATGGCAAGCATTCCGTTTGGTATTGCTGCCACTGTCTGTGCCAATCCTAGCGGTAGTCTTCATCTTGTCGTTCATCATGGTAATTGGTGAAGTTCCTGTAGCGTCACTACTGCTTTCTGATGTAGACTCGTACACACTTGCAGTGGGTATGCAGCAATACCTATATCCACAAAACTACTTGTGGGGTGACTTTGCCGCAGCTGCTGTACTTTCAGCAGTGCCAATCACTGCCGTATTCTTACTTGCGCAGCGCTGGTTGGTTGGTGGTCTAACCGCTGGTGGTGTGAAAGGATAATCTCTTGTGGTCTGAGATTGATAAGAATAACTAGAAAAGGGCGACCACATGGTCGCCCTTATACTTAGCACGGATATTACAATTTTGGTTTGGCCGCCGATCAGTAATATCTTGGCTTTTATTGGCGTTACGCATAGCTGGCTGTTAGCTTAGTTCCTTACGATTCAATCACTAACAGTTTTTGTAACCATAACCTGAGTTTAGACTCAGGTTTTTTTATGCCTGTTAAAGGCAATTTTGCAATAAGTAGATAGAGATTAGCGGCTTTGCAATGGATTACACAGGGCTTGAATAATGCCCTGCGTAGCACTTCACATAAATAACTAGAGCTTAGTAAAAAGCTAAATTGAGGTAGGGAAGGAAGAGATTAAAACTCTCGGCTGGAAGGTGCGCATCCAACGTATTGAAGCAGCGTGTACAAACTTTCTTGCTGCAGTGCGACGCGACGAAATAGATTAGCAAAGGTAACGTCGCCGCCAAAGCAAGTTTGAATGTAATGATTAATTTCTGTTTCGTTATACCCCTCGACGTACATGGTTCTCACCCACTGGTACTCGACCGCTTTTAAATTGGTCAACGTCTCTTCACTTAAGGTCGTTTCTTTTAGTCTCAAGATCCAAACTCTATCCAACTCTAAAATAATGGATGGATTTAAGCAAAGCTAGGTGAAGGATTTATGACAGAGAAGGGCGAGCGTGAAACAAATGGCAAAACCATGATGTAGCTCCACACTCTGGGTCTAGGTAACGTTGAGGTACTTAATAGCGTTCTTAACGGATGCCAGTTACTTGAGATATTTAACGTGTGCTTCCATTTCTTCCCCAATCTCTTTACGCATGTTCATAAGACGGATAGCGGATTGCTCTAAGGCTTTGTCTTCATCTGACTCTGGAATCCATTTCGGTACATCGGTTGGTTTTCCGTTTTCATCTACAGCAACCATGATAACGATACAGTGAGTGGTGAGTCTGTTTTTCATTTGCTTTGGATCACTGGCTTGCACGTCAATCGCAATGTGCATTGAGCTTCGTCCGGTATAAATGACTTTCGCGCTAACTTCGACTAAGTTGCCGACATGAATCGGCGCAACAAACCGAATGCCGCCAGCATATGCGGTAATGCAATATTTACCACTCCACGCTGCAGAGCAGGCGTACGCTGCCAAGTCGATCCATTTCATTACGGCGCCGCCGTGCACTTTTCCGCCAAAATTTACGTCGCTGGGTTCTGCTAAAAAGCGAAGGGTAATGTCTCTTTGACCACTGCTCATCTGTCTTTCCTTGATGGGTTATTGTTTTCCCAATTTAGCAGCAAGATGAATTTTCGGGAATAGCGAATGAAACAAAATTTTAACTTTTATTCGAACGCTGGAAGTGACAAGCCACAGCGTAGTTCTGTGGCTTGGGGTGTAGATGTTAATTGGCGGTAGAGGCAATCTCAGAATTGGATAATGGTTTTCTCTGTCTTACTTTTACTTGCGACAGGATAACGCCAGAGATGACTAACAACCCACCAATAATGTGGTAAGCGTAAATTTTCTCACCAATTAGTGTTGAAGCAAGTATGACGGAAACCACAGGCATTAGGTTCATGAACATAGCACTTGAATCAGCACCAATTGAATCAATCGCTTTTACCCACATCAGCGGCGCGAAAATGGAAGCAGCAATACCAGCATAAGCGATTAACGGCAGCGCATCTTGGCTTGGTAACAGTTGCTCACTAGAGAGCCAAAGTGGTGTGAGCATCAAAACAGAAAAGAAGCCCTGCATGTAAACCAGAGTCAGACTACTGAATGGCATTTTCCAGCGTTTTAGCAGAACACAATAAGCCGCGTATACCATGGCAGCAACGAGCATTAAGCTGTCACCTTGCGTTAAGTCTTGATGTAAAAAGTAAGTGATATCACCGTGACCAAGCATAAATGCCAAGCCGCCGAGCGAAATGACACCACCGACGATACTTAACATTGATATAGATTTACCGAGCAATGGGACACTTAAAAACACACTGATCAAAGGAACTAAAGAGGTGATCAGGGCCATATTAGAGGCCGTTGTTGTTAAACCGGCATAGTATCCAAGTGACTGGTTGAGAACCATACCAAGTAACGCAAGAAACGCCAACTTAGCTAAGTGAGGTCGAATAATGTGTCGTTGTTTGATGATTGCAGGCAGGCAAAATGGCGTTAGGAGTACCATTGCGACAAACCAACGGTAGAAACTCATCGCACTTGGTTCAATGGCGCTCGCAGCCATCTTGTTCACAATTGAGTTACCACCCCAAATCATAACGGTGAAAAACGGAAGTAAATAAATCATGAGAACCCTATAGCACAATTATTGATGGCGCTAGTCTGGCAGGTCTTTATAATAAAAAGTATCTCTTAAAAGACATCGTAAGCGATAGGAAGACAATTTTGAAAAAGAGCGCCAGAAATCTTCACCCCTCCTTATCAATCGATCGTGCGCCATCAGATGTATTTATGAATTTCGAAGCGTTTCTCTCTAATACAGAAACACGAATTCATAGCCACCCTTGGGGGCAAGTGCAACTGATCAGCGGTGGGATTCTGGAGATGGATGCAGAAGACACAAGATTTCTAGCACCTCCACATCTTGCTATTTGGGTTCCCGCCGGAATTCGTCACACTAGCTACAACCGTAAGCCAATCGAATATTGTTCTTTGAATATTGCCCCTGAATTGACGGCGCATTTTCCAACTAAAACGAGCTTGATCAAAGTGACTCCAATCGTGTCATCTATTATTGAGGACTTTCGTCAGCGAGACATTAACGTGGCGCAAACTGATGAAGACAAGCGCTTGGTACAAGTGTTATTGGACCAGCTTGCAAAGCAAGAAGTCGAACATCACTTTTTACCGACTACCGACAATAAGTATCTTGAACCGATTTTAAAAGCAGTAGAAGAATCGCCGACGGATGAGATCAGTTTGGCGGAGTGGGCGGCAAAAGTGCATACCACAGAACGCACGTTAGCGAGACATTGCCAGAGTGAGTTAGGAATGAGCTTTACTGAGTGGCGCTTACGTGTGCGATATTTACATTCTATGGAGTTGCTGCGTAAAGGGCAGACCGTAAAAGAAGTCGCTCTGACGTTAGGTTATAACCAAGCTAGCCCTTTTATCGCGATGTTCAAGAAATACTCCGGCATGACACCGGAGCAATACAAGAATCGATTGTTGTAAAAGTGTAGAGTCTATTTTAAAAAAATTGACAATGCGCTGTATGATGACCGACTCGAAAAGCTGATGGTATTGGAAAGACCTACGTCTATCTTGTGTCAGATTGAGTCAGAATTATAACCTTGAGAATTCGCTTTATTATCATTGCTTTACAACATGCCTGTAAGATTCTTTAGATGATACAATGTGCTAAAGTGACAAAAAACTCAATTGACACCGCTTAGATTTAAGTATTGATTGTTATTAGTTTCTTCAGCCGCCAATTTGTCCCTACTTTTCAAGGAAGTAGAGTTGTACTGTGCAACTATAACTCTTCTACCCTCAATCGTGAGTTCCAATGTGGGTGACCATATATTCTGATCGCGATGCGTCACAATAATCACGGTCGAGTTCAATGTTTGAATATGTTGAGCAATACTTTTTTCGGTTGCTTCGTCTAATGCTGCCGTCGCTTCGTCGAAAATGAGGATTGGCGCCTTTTTAATGAGAGCTCGCGCAATTGCAACTCTCTGTCTTTCACCTCCTGACAACCCTGAGCCTCTTTGTCCTACTGTTTGATGTATTCCTTTAGGAGATGAGTCAATAAGTTTGTCCAATTGTGCGTGTCTTGCAAAGCTCTCAACTTCATAATCACTTGCATTGGGATTACCTAACCGAATGTTATCCGCCAATGTGCCAGTAAAAATGACCGGTTCCTGAGCAACATAGGCTATATGCTGGGTGAGCACGTCATAAGGGATATTCTTTAGATCTATCCCTCCGAGCGAAATAAGACCTTGGTCAGGATCATCAAACCTTAGAAACAGGCCCAGTAAAGTGCTTTTCCCACTGCCACTGACTCCATTGATGACGACGGTATCACCTTGTTTGATCTCCGTGCTAGCATCTTCAAAGAGATCTAAATGGCCCACAAGGTTCAGTTCGAACTTATGGTTTTTGGGGGAGGTTGCAAATTGAGGATTAGGCTCAGGCAGAACAGGGACATTCGTTAACTGAGCGTAATTTTTAATTGAGGATTTTACGTCGTTAATCGCAAAGCCTGCCAACGCGAGTTCACCCAAAGGTGCAGCTGCACGGGTAATCAATATCAATAAAGCCAAGGCTAATAAGGGTTGAGTAATCGGCTCTAAGACGAGATAGATGGCGATACCTGCAAGGGGTAAAATCGTTGCCAATCCTGATACTAAGGTTGCGATAGAAGCGTTACGATTAATAGTTGAATGAGCTTCTTCTTGTGCGTGCCAACTCTGTTCAATACGCTCGATTGAGCGCTCAGGCCCCGCTGTTGAGCGAAGTAACTCAAGGTGATCTATGAGCTCAAGTGTTGATTTAGTCGCTTGAAGCTCTGCGTCATGTCGGTCGCTATCTGAGCGACTTAGGTATCTTTGCGCCTTGTACTGAACGAGCAGTGCAACTAGTAACAATACGGCACTGAGTAGTGCAATTTCACCTCCTCCAACGACCCCAATACCGATAATTAAAAATATGGGTAACATTGGAGCGTGCAAAAATGTTTGTAGCTGATGAGCAGGAATGGCCATAAAGCCAGGTATTCCTCGTTCTGCTAGTTGAGTGAGCTGAGTTCTATGCTGATCATTAAACCAAGCTAACTTTGCTTTACTGAGCGAATGACCTACTGATGAATAAAGATCCCCAGCCAGTTTCGCACCAGAGAGAAATCCAGAACGAGTTACAATAACGGTAACTATCACAGTTAGAACAGCAGCTATTATGACGTTCAATGGTGAAGCTTGTTCGACAATAGATATTGCAAGAAATGTGTAAGCCGTTGCCTCAAATAATGCAACTAGTCCCCAACCTATAGCGACTCGATATAGACGGTGCTTTGCACTTTGTGGAATTGTCGAATTGGAATAGAGGGTATTGTGAGCCGTCATACTTCTTCATCCTGTCGTTGAGCCTTTCTGTTGAGCATCAATGTAGTGTCTGCAAGTTTCGCGAGTTCTGAGTCGTGAGTAATTATGATCAATATCTTGTCTTGTGCTTTAGCAAACTTCGCGAGATTTCTGATCACAGTGAAGGCCGTATTTTTATCGAGAGCACTGGTTGGTTCATCCAGTAATAGAACGTTGGCTTGAGTTAGAAATGTGTTAGCTATTGCGACACGTTGTTGCTCGCCTCCTGAAAGCACGCTTGCATCAGAATTGAGGTCAATCTTTAATTGAGCTTGTTGCAAAGCTTGGTTCAGCTCGTCGTCACTTGAACTTGGCGTTGATAGTTTCAAATTCTGCCTAATGGTAGTTTTGAGTACACCGATATCTTGGGGCACATAGCGTATGGCGGAGTATCGGGATATCTCAGAGAGTTTAGACAGTTGATTGCCTCCTAAGGTAACGAAGCCTGAAAGAGGTGTTTCTTGACCTGCTAATAGACGTAGTAACGTACTTTTGCCTGCTCCGCTAGGCCCCATGATGGCTGTAAATGAACCCCGTGGGAAGTAGTGGGAGAAGTTATCAATAATATTAACAGTTCCATTAGCCACTACGATATTTGATGCTTGTAGTGATAGCGGTTTTTCTCCCGCGCTCAAACTGCCACTTTCTATTTGTGGTTGCTGTAAAAAGTCGCTGATGTTCTTTGCAGCATTCTTTCCTGCGTTAACGTAGTCCAATCCATGGCCAAGCTTCAGTGCGGGTGATACGACGGCCAAACCAAAAAAGAATAGCGACGCCATTGCCACGGGACTTAATTCATAGCCAATGGTATAGGCCATTGCGAAAGTCGAAACCGCTTGAAGTAATGCGGTAGCAATTGCTGCTGGAAGGGCAACGCTACCAACCCATTTCACTATGCCGTGAGTAAAGCGTCTTGTGGCATCATTATAGCTGTCGAGTGCTCCTGCTTGCGTGCCGTAAATTCGATTTACTCGGATACCTCTTGTGTAGTCGTTTACTGCGGTAACGATATCACCCATTATTGTCATGCGCTCTTTGCCATGTTTAGCGGCGAACCTAGGTAAAAAGAGTAGGTAGTACAATGATGCAATTAGACCAGGGAGCAGAGTAAGCATCGCTACCGGACCTGTGAGATTCAACATGATAAAAATAGAAGTTGCGGGAACGACAATGAATGTCACGAGTTCTGAAGGCAAATGCGCAACCATGTGGTGAAGCGTGCTGATGTCTTCGGAAACTATGCGACGCAGTTGATTATCACCATATTGAGAGATGGTCTTGCTTGGCAAGCGCGTCAAGTGCTGAGCAACTTGGCGACGTAATCGAGTGGAAAACTGCGACTCGGCATCATGAACTAACCACGAGCCCACTGATGAGGCAAGTGCGCTAGCCGCCCAAAGTCCTATGGCACCGTAAATCCATTGGTTTGCAAATTTATCGATAAGGTTTATCAAGCATAGCAGTGCACCAACTTTTGCCACAGCGGCAAGTGCTTCACAAAACGTTCCCAAAGCAAGCTTCTTAATCGATGGCTTTAAGGCTGGCATTAAGCTAGGCGTAACGTAATGTTGGCTGATTTTACTTATCATATTGTCACCTTATCTAGCCTATCAAGCGAAAATAAGGAGAACGTGGTAGAGCATATTGAGCTCTTATCGTTTTTCATATAAAGCCTATGGAAGTGGACGTTGATGGATTATGTTTTGAATTAACTTTGGCCGTAGGTGTTGCGAGCTCTTTGTCTGCTTGAATGTTGAAGATGAGTACTTCCTTTGATTTGTTGTGAATTTTCATGAACAGCCAAATGGGAGTAAGTCCCCCTTAGAAGGCAGGCTAAAGGGGAGGTGGAGGGATTAGAAATCCGCAGTAGCTGACAGCATCACTGTACGTGGTGCGCCAAGAGCTAGGTCCGCATAGTGGGTGGTTGTCCAGTAATCTTCATCCAGTACATTGTTTACGCTAAGGCGCCAAACCACGCTTGTTTCAGCAATTTTTGAGTTGTAGCGTGCGCCAAGATCAAGAATAGTCTGTGCAGGTAATGCCTGAGTGTTTTGTGCATCAATGTACTGTTCAGACATATAGTTCGCTTGGCCGATAAGCGTGAGATCACGCATCGCAGGGAGGTTCCATTCTAATGCGAGTTTAGCTTGTAAATCGGGTAGCTTAGTTGCTTGTTTCCCCTCCTCTGTCACATCTGTTGCTTTTGTAATCTCTGCATCTGTATAGGCGATACCACCGATGAGCGTATAGTCCTTTGATAGTGTGCCGTAGAACCCCCATTCAATACCGCGATTGCGCTGTTCACCACCGAAAGAAAAAATGTTGGTATCCGGATCTTGGTACCCATTTGGCTTTTTAATCTCAAATAAACTGAACGTATGAGCAAAGCCGTCCAGGTCAAGCTTCACGCCTGCTTCAGTCTGTTTGGTTTTTTGGGGTTCAAAAGCCTCTCCTGCGTTTGCGGCGCTAGAGCCTGCTGTTTTCCCATTCGTTAAGCCTTCGGTGTAGTTACCATAAAGCGAAACTGAGCTCGAAACTTTGTATAATGCTGCAAGTGCGGGAGTGTAAGTACTTTCCTTAAACTTGGTGGTAGGAAGCGACATTCCGTTCATTATTATTCCAGATTCATAATCAATGCTCTGGTAACGCAAGCCGAGCGTGATTTGATATTTCCCATCAACAAAAGATAACGTATCGGCAATGCCATAGCTGACCTGAGTTGAATCGACAGGTAAACCATAGTAGTTGTCGTAAACTGAATTTTCTGGTCCCCAAACAGGATCATAAATATTCGAGTTCCAAGGGGCTGGATTATTATTACCTGTTGGAGAATCATTTTTATCTTCTCTAAAGTAAGTACTATTCAGTACAAGGTGGTGTTCTACTGGGCCAATGTCAAAGTTGCTACGAACACCTATCTCACCTGAAGTTCGTTTGTTCTCAAGCTTAACTGATCCGAGAGATACCTCTAGGTTACCCTCGTTATCGATGATTTTGATTCGTTGCGGTACATTTGAATGAAAATCTGTACGGCTACCACCCAATGCGCTGTATACAGTTACAGAGTCACTAACGTTTAGCTCCCCGCGAATCATCATCCCTTTATCTTCGCTATCATTGTAGGCCCAACTTGGCGTCAATAATGTGTCAGATGGAGGAGGTGATGGGATTTTGAGACCAGAAGCGATGCTTAACCCACGGTTTGCACCTTCAACTCGCTCTGTACTGTAGTAAAAATCTGCTTCAAGGAAAGCAATGTCATTACGCCAATCAAGGCTTAATGATGCAAGTTGAGTTTTTTTGCTTTGGTTGTTTATCGCGGTGTCTCCATCTTTAAATGCACCGTTGAAACGAATACCAAATTCTTCATTTGTACCAAAGCGACGTCCAATATCGATATGTCCTCCGAATTGAGTGTCCGATAAGTAGCTGCCGGTGAAAGATGTGATTGGTGTTTCTTGTGCTCTTTTTGTCACTAAGTTGATGGTGCCACCAACAGATCCATTCGGTGGCATACCGTTGAGCAAAGAAGCAGGACCTTTAAGTACATCAATACGTTGATACATTTCAGGAGAGGTTCGGTAATAAGGAGCGATACCATACAATCCATTAAACATAACGTCGCTAATGTCTGAGTTGAAACCTCTTACTTTGAAACTTTCTTTGTTTAAGCCGGTTTCACCGCTGGTGAAAACAGAGGGATCAGAAGCTGAGATTACATCTGAGATATCGCGTGCTTGTTGGTCTTGAATGTGTTTTTCTGTGTATCCAATCGTATTGAAAGGCGTTTCCATGAAGTTTTTGTCGCCAAGCATTCCCATATTACTCGCGTGAGAAACTTTGCCAGCGGCATAAACTCTGTTTGCTTCACCATAAACTGTCATTGATTCATCTACGACTTCTTCAGCTTGAGCGATACTAATTGGTACGACAAAAGTACTAAATTGAAGTGAAATAAAGAGGGCGATATGACACGGGCTTGGTTTGTTTTTCTGTGAAGAGTCCATCGCTATCTGATGATAGTCATGAGTCATTATAGATTCCTTTTCTTTGTTTGGGCTAGCTCACATCCGTTCTGACGTCGGTTGAGTGTTGAATTACTTAAGATCCAACTCATTGTTATTAGATTTAGCTTTGGTAACCTTTTAGGATGTCATCAATTATGATTTTCAGAGATGTGATGCTTGCTGAAGTGATGTACCAAGCATCGGCATCAACAAAAACGACGTTGTCGTTTTTCCATGCTTTGGTTTGACGGAGTAGCGGGTTTGCTAAGTGTTCCGCATCAATGACAGGCTTTCCTTCCATTACTGCTGTTCGATCAATGATGTAAAGAATGTCTGGATCAGCTTGGCTAATGAACTCGCTAGAAATTGGCTGACCATGCAAACCTGTCTCCACTTTTTCACTCGCTGCTTTTACCCCCAGAACATCGAAAACGAAGCCATAACGAGACTCAACGCCAAATGAGCTGAAAGCACCATTGTTATGCATGACAACCAAAGCTTTTTCTGAACGCTCTTTCGTAACAGCGCGCACTTCTGCGACTTTTGCATCGATTTCGGCAACTTTCTGTTGGGCTAGCTCCTGCTTTTCAAAGATCTCACCAAGCTCTACAAGGTGTTTCTTAATGGTATCGACGTGATGGTCACGACTATTACGGTAGCTGATGTCAAAATGTAAAGTCGGAGCGAGTTGAGAGAGTTCTTCATACTGATTAGCATGTAGCGGAGTCATCAATACGAGATCTGGTTTTAGGGCATAGATCTTTTCCATATTAGGCTGAACTATCGCGCCAAGATCCGCTATCTCAGGTGTGTCTTTGTATTTCGCTAGAAAGTGAGGAACAAAGTCTTTCACCATTCCTGAGATTGGAACATTTAGCTGATCTAAAAAGTCCACTTCGTTCATATCTAATGCTGCCACTCGTTGAGGGCGATGAGAAATAGTAGTTGCTCCGAGATTGTGTTCAATCACGATGAGCTTTTCTAATGGCTGAGTATCTTCAATTTTAGTTATTTCCGGCTCGCAACCTGATAAGGTTCCTAGAGCGCAGCAAGCAAGCGCGATACTCAAACGTAGGGGGCTCTTAAACATGGGGTATTTCCTTTTTGTCAGTGAGTTGTCTTTAAACAGGCGAGTAACAGTTTTCATATTTGGCTTCTTGCTCTTATCGTGATGGCTAGGAAATATCCCCCACAAAGGACATTCACCAAAATAGAGACGGTGGTTTTAAAGTTAAATAAGTGCTCTACCAGAAGTTGACCAGACAAGAACATGACAATTGCAATAGCACAAGCAACGAGCAATGTGTGTCTGTAGTTCGGTGCGCTAGTAACGGAATAAGCAATATTGGCAATAAAAATTCCCATAAAAGCCGTTGGGCCAATCAAGCTCGTCGAAATTGCTACCAAAATGGCGATTACAGCAAAGAACTTTGGTACATATTGCTTATCATTTAGTCCTAATGACATCGCTTGGTCTCGACCTAGACCTATCACATCTAGCTCGCGTGACCATCTGTTAGCAAAGAGTGCCAAAACACTTAACGCAATACTGGAAAAAAGTAACGTAGAAGGTTTCGCTCGCTCAAACGAGGTATAGCTGAGCCCTTGAAGGATAGAGAATTCTCCAGGGCTTATTCTGAGCTGGATAAATTGAGCAAGAGTTGTCAGCACCATTGTCAATACAAAGCCAATCAGCAGAACTTGGTGCATGTCATGTTTAAATCTATTGAGTACCCAAGATTGAATCGCTAAGGAATACAACAGAATGAGTATTGCAGAGACAGCGAAATTACCGACAACGCCTAATGTAGCAATGCCAGAAGTGCCCGCTAGTAATAAGAGTAGGGTTTGCCAAACCAGATAAACCGACTCATATCCCATAATGGATGGCGTAAGAATACGATTACCAGCTAAAGCTTGGAAAATAACAGCAGAGATGGCCACGCAGCTGCCCCCAATAACTATGGCACCAAGTTTAATCAGCCTCTTGGGGATGACGTAATCAAAATCCCACCCAGAGTTTGTAAAGATAAAGGCGATAGACAGTATGCAAACGAGTATAATGCTCACTAGCATGTTTGAGTAATGTGATCTCATACTCGTGCTCCTTTCAAAAGAAACACAAGAAACATGACTCCCCCGATAGCACTGGCTGTTAATCCCATTGGGACTTCAAAAGGAAAGGCAACAACTCTGCCTATGACATCGCAAAAAATAAGTAACGAAGCGCCGCCTAGTGCAACGATTGGTAGGGTGTTTTTAAGGTGATCGCCATATTTTAGTGCGACTAGGTTAGGTATGACTAAACCGATAAAATGAATGGCACCTACGGTCACCACTGTTATAGCAACTGTCACGGAAACTAGCATTAGACCCAAGGCGGCAGTGAACGCAATATTAATTCCTAAGTTGGACGCAACATCTTCGCCCATTCCCATCACAGTAAACTTATGTGCATATAAGTAAGTCAGTAGGGTGATGGGTAAAATCAAGAAAATTATTTCATAGTGTTCTTGGACCACTTTGGAGAAATCTCCCATTAACCAACCGGACATACTCTGTAAGATGTTGTTTTGATAAGCATAAAACTCCGCTATAGCACTTAGTACACTACCAAACATAAGCCCAATCACAGGTATTAACGCAGAGTTACTGAATTTAATTTTTCGTACGATGGCAATGTAGATAAGGCCAGCGGCGAAGCAAAATAGTACGGCGAAGAGCATACGTTCAAGCTTGTCTGAGGATGGAAGCATGACGATAGATACCAAAATACCGAGCTTTGCCGCATCGATACCGCCTGTGGTGCCCGGCTCAACAAAACGATTTCTAACAATATGTTGAAGAATAACACCACATATTGCGAGACCAGATCCGGTAAGAATTAGTGCGATTAGCCTTGGTAATCTGCTAGCAGTAATCGGTAGCCAAGCTTTGTCATCCATGGTCAGCAATAACGACCAATCTAGTTGGTTTGCGCCGACGAAAATTGAAGTTAAGCACAGTATAAAAAACAGGCTTACTACGTGAATACTCATACAGAATCTGCCCCAAAATAAAATGAGTTTCTCTTAACTTATGACTTGGGGATGGAATACGAATAATGAATATCTATTCGCATATAGGTTCTAAATTCCAACAAAACATAACCAAGTTATTTTTTATAAACATTAAGGTCACAATCCAGCCCTCAAAGTATCACTAGGCCATACCTAAAAATTCAACGTGCTGATTTGGCTTTAAAACTGGATTAACTAGCAAAAGAAAAGTGCCGCTTTCAATGCAAAGAGAAATAGGTTCTCGATTTAAAATGCAAATGATAATTATTTTCATTATATCTTTGTTTTTTCGGTTAAGCAATGAGGTTCATATATGTTTCTCTAAAAAGATCAATCGCGTATAAAAAACAAGGCAATGGCTAATGCATGTGCTTTTGGGTAAGTGATTAAAAAATAAAGCCAAAGAGCATTAAGCTTTCTTATTGTTTAAGGATGTTTTTCGCTTCAGAAGCTCGTTGGTTGAGGTTTGATTTAAATGGTATGACGATAGTTTGTTCAGGAAGAGGAGTTAGTAGTGACGATGATGTCTAGATGTCGTTTGTATTTTAGGATTTATTAGATACCGCATTAAAATAGCGTCATAAAGTCGTGATGCTTCGCATCTTCAGTGTTAGCGATGTTAATGCGGTAATTTCTAATAAACTAGCGGATTAATGTCTCAACTTGCTTTTGGAGCAAAGTAAAGCTGATTCACAATTCAAAGACATCGTCAGTTGCTTTATTGTTAACCTGTGTTATTCGAGCTTACTTAGTACGTAATTCAAACCACCCACCACGGCTGCAACCTGTGCATCGTTACATTCTTCGTCGGTCACCGTTGGGCTGTCTGGGTACACTTCCGTTGTCGTGCCGTAAACGCAATTTGTTACGCCGCCACACAGGCCCAGTTTTACCATTGGGTAGTTGATAACGCCAAACTGTACGACGGGTGAACCGATGATTTCGCCGTTTTCATCTGCTGGTGCAATGTGAGTCACTTTTGCAACTGACTCAATGACCGCTTTTTGGAAGTCAGGCTGAGGGTTTTCACTATCTCCCACCGTGTAAAAGCCATCTGGGATCATACCTTCAATGTACTCAATACCATCACGAGCAGCTAAGGCTGGACGGAACTCAGTTTCGTCAGAATCTGTCGTTTCATGTAGATCAATGTGCATTAACACATCGCCTAAAGTTGCAACGAGCTTCATGAGGTTAGCGGACTCTTCGGCAGGGCTATCCTTATAGAAAGAGCGGTTTGGATCAATCGCGTTTGGATTCCAGCGGTTGATCACCTCGTAACCCCAAGGGCTTACGCAGGGTGCAACGACAATATTGAAATGCTCTGCATAGCGCTCTGCTTCTGTTTCTACAAACTTTAATGCGCCATGTACACCGCTGGTTTCGTAACCGTGCACGCCGCCTGTGACCAACACAGCAGGTTTAGTTGAATCCCAATTGCGTGTTTTGATACAAAACAGAGGGAAGCGTGCCTCGTTGTATGAGAGCGCACCATATTGTTCAACATCAAAACGCTCGCGTAGGGCATCGATTTTACTGACGACTTCATCTTGGTAGCTACGTTTTACTTCTTGCGTTGCTAACCAAGCTTTACGTTCTTCTTCGTTCCAAGGTTGGCCAGGAGTACCGATCGGGTAAATGTATCCACTTTTCATCTATACTTTTTCTTTTGACTGCTGAAAGGTATCACAAGACTAGACCTGTCTTATCTTTACGGCAATATAAAACACCATTTGGGGTGGTATTCTTTGCAAAATCATCACTTTGATGAGTGATTCATTGGTGTTACATTTTGTTACTTACTCAATTTCATATAAGAGACAAAAAATGGCTGGAGCAAGTTTACTCACACTGTTGGACGATATTGCCACGGTGCTTGATGATGTCGCCTTAATGTCAAAAATGGCGGCAAAGAAAACCGCAGGTGTATTGGGAGATGATCTAGCGTTAAACGCTCAACAAGTGTCTGGTGTTGCATCTGAGCGAGAGATTCCAGTGGTTTGGGCGGTTGCAAAAGGCTCATTCAAAAATAAATTGATTTTAGTTCCTTCAGCTTTACTTATTAGCGCGATTATTCCATGGCTTATTATGCCATTATTGCTAATTGGCGGCTTATTTCTCTGCTTTGAAGGGGCAGAGAAAGTACTTGAGAAAGTGTTTCCTCACTCGCATCCGCACGAAGAAAAAGAGGAGCTAGTTAATACTGGAGAGTCGATAGAAGAGTATGAAAAGCGTAAAGTTTCTGGTGCGATTCGAACAGACTTTATCCTTTCAGCAGAGATCATCGTGATTGCGTTAGGTACCGTGACAGGAGCCAGTCTTGTTACGCAAATTTTAGTTGTCAGTTTAATTGCAGTGATTATGACGGTTGGAGTTTATGGACTAGTCGCTGGGATTGTGAAGCTAGATGATTTAGGCCTTTACCTTGAAAGTCGCTCAAACGGTAAAGGTTGGGTAGCGAAAGTCGGAGGGGCCTTGGTCGCTTTTGCACCAAAGTTGATGAAGTTGTTAACCATTGTAGGAACTGCTGCGATGTTTTTGGTGGGTGGAGGAATTGTGGTGCACAACGTGCCAGCCATTCATCACTTTGTAGAGCCGATTATTATGAACTTTAGTGGTCATTCGGTTGCTACAGCCATTTTGCCTATTTTACTGAACGGTATTATCGGCTTTGTGGCGGGGTTGGTTGTGGTTGCGGTATGGACGATGGTTGAAAAGCTTCGTGGTCAATAATCACATCTAAAACATGAGACGATAATAACAAGGGTCATGACTTCTTTTTACAAAAAGCATGACCCTGTTTTATAGGTGAAATGTCAGTAAAGTACTTACTTCACTTTCCACTCGATCTGTTCATTTGCTCGAATAGGCACAACGATATCATTGCCAAATGGCATCGTTTCTGGCACATCCCAAGCGGATTTTTCTAACGTTACCGTATCTGTGTTACGTGCAATGCAGTAAAAATCAGGACCGTTGAAGCTTGCGAAAGCTTCCAAGTTTTCCAACTTGCCTTCTTTTTCGAAGACTTCTGCATAAAGCTCTAGCGCAGCGTGTGCAGTGTAAGAACCAGCACAACCGCAAGCCGATTCTTTTGCCCCTTTCGCATGTGGCGCTGAGTCTGTACCTAGGAAAAACTTCTTGCTACCACTAGTTGCTGCTTCGATCAGCGCTTGCTGGTGGGTTCCGCGCTTAAGAATTGGCAAACAGTAGAAATGAGGTTTAATACCACCCACAAGCATGTGGTTACGGTTGAAAAGAAGGTGGTGGGCAGTGATGGTAGCCGCTACGTTGTCTGAGGCATTGTTAACGAAGTTTGCTGCGTCGGCGGTGGTGATATGTTCTAGTACGATTTTAAGATTAGGGAAATCATTGACGATAGGAGCGAGGACGGTATCAAGGAATTCTTTTTCTCGGTCGAATATATCAACATCGTGATGTGTTACCTCCCCATGAACCAAAAGTAACATTCCTACTTCTTCCATTGCTTCTAAAACGTGATAAATGTTTTTCGCATTGGTCACACCGGAATCTGAGTTTGTTGTGGCGCCAGCAGGATAGAGCTTGGCAGCAACAATGTGTCCGGTTGCTTTAGCCTTACGTATTTCGTCTGGTGTCGTGTTATCTGTAAGGTAAAGCGCCATTAAAGGCTCAAACTGTTCGCCATGTTGCTCTTTGAGAATTCGGTCACGGTAGGCTAGGGCGAGCTCAGTTGTAGTAACAGGTGGGACGGTATTTGGCATAATCAGCGCACGGCCATTGTAGCGGCTGATGTCGCGAACGGTGTCTTTAAGAACTTCCCCATCGCGTAAGTGAACGTGCCAGTCGTCAGGACGAGTGATAGTCAGTGTTGTCATTAATTGCTCCCACCATTGAAAAGTTGTCTGATTGGAGCCTAAGCGCCGTATTTGCTTTTGAGCAAACGCTTGCGCTTAGGCGACAGGATGATAGAGGAATTGCCCTCATATTTCATCCCATTTTTCAATTTTATAAAGAGTGAGAGTGTAAGTGGTTACTTCATTGTTAACCAAAGCGCGTGGATCGTACCTGGTAGAAAGAAGAAACACGTCAATATTAGATTAATCAAAAAGTCTTTATTTAGACCTTTCTCCATAAACACCGCGACAGGCGGAAGAAAGATACATAACAAAATCAGAACCAGTTTTCTTGTATCCATAATTAAGCTCCAAATCGATAAATGGGAGTAGTGATAACTTGGGTGAATTATGTGTGTCGTATCACACTTTATCAAACGGTATTTGGTCAGAACGGTGTTAAAAAACGCGAATATTGAGTGTAGTAAATACTTGTCACTAAAACCAAATTTATAAGAATATGGTTTCGAGAAAGTTGAAATGGATGAAGAGGCAGTAGACTCTGCAACTTAATGTGATTTGAGTATACAATACCGCAACAAATAAAAAACACCCGTAGGAAGAAGGCTATGTCGCAACCCGTTTTATCCCAAATTAATGTTTTTCCGGTTAAGTCAGTTGGCGGATTATCGCTGTCGTCCGTATGGGTTGAGAAGCAAGGATTGAGCTTCGATCGTCGCTTTATGATTGCGAAAGCTGATGGCTCGATGATCACTGCGCGAAAGTATCCGCAAATGGTAACCATTAAGTCTGCCTTATTGTCCGATGGAGTGGTGTTTAGTAGTTTGGGTATGGAGCCACTTAAAATCCGTTACCAAGATTTCAAAATGCAGGAGACACCTGCAACAGTTTGGAAAGATACATTTACTGCCTATACCACGACAGATGATGCAGATGACTGGTTTAGTCGTGTGTTGGGGCAACGCGTTGAGTTGTTGTTTAGTGGTGAGCAATCGAATCGTGTCCGTGAAAAGCTAGGTCAAAACGTCAGTTTTGCTGATGGTTATCCGGTTTTAGTGATCAGCCAAGCTTCACTTGATGAGCTGAACCGAAGAAGTTCAGAGCTACACTCAATGGATCAGTTTCGTACTAACTTAGTTGTCTCTGATACTAAGCCATTTGAAGAAGATTCATGGAAGCGCATACGAATCGGTGAGGTAGAGTTTGAGTCTCTCAAACCTTGCGAGCGCTGTATCCTGACTACGGTGAATCCCCAAAGAGGCACATTCCGTGAGAGCAAAGAGCCGCTCAAAACCTTGCAACAGTTCCGTGCAAACGATGTCGGTGGTGTGTTCTTTGGCCAGAATCTTGTCGCGCGAAATGAAGGCATTATTCGTCAAGGCGATAAAGTTGAAGTATTGGAGTACAAAGAGCCGGAGTTTTACGCAGATAACTCGCCAGTGCGCATGAAGCTTACATGTGTTGAGCGTGAAGAAATTGCCCAAGACTTTGTGACCTTATGGTTAGAGCCAAACAAAGGTTCGTTGCCTAATTACTTGCCAGGACAACACCTGCCAATAGAGGTGAATATTGATGGTAAGAAAGTGGGTCGACGCTATACCTTATCATCCAGTCCTTCTCGCCCGGGTCGTTATGCTATTTCTGTAAAGCGTATCGCGGGTGGAAGAGTCTCTAACTCACTCTTAGACAACTTACAAGTCGGTGATGTTTTAGAGGCAGAACAACCTGACGGTCAGTTCCACCTTAAAACGCATGAAGCGCAGCCTCTGCTGTTACTCTCTGCGGGTAGCGGAGTAACACCAATGTTATCAATGGTGCGTTACTTAGCGGATCACAATCAGTTGGATAATGTGGTTTTCTACCATCAATGTCGCACCGAGAATGATATTCCTTGTCGCTCAGAGTTGGAGCAGTTAAAGCGTGAGCACCCAGGGCTAGAAGTAAAAGTCTGTTTAACGCAACCTGCTGTTGATTGGTTTGGTTTGAAAGGGCGTTTAAGTTTGTCACACATTAAGCAAATCAAAGATGTTGAACAGCGGCAGGTGTTTGTGTGTGGCCCGGATGGCTTTATGGATAAAGCAAAAAGTCTTCTACTAAGAAAAGGGCTGCCAGAGGAAAACTACCATCAAGAAGCGTTTGGAGTTTCTTCTCTTACGTCAAAGCCAGAGAAAAGTCTCGCTATTGACTTTAATGGAACTAAATTCGTAGGCAACAACCAAAAAACGTTGTTAGATCAGCTCGAAGATGCAGGGAAGGTTGTTAGTAATAGCTGTCGTGCTGGCTTATGCGGCGCGTGTAAGGTTCAGCTTACGTCGGGTCAAGTACATCATCCGGACGTGCCCGCGTTGACTGATGAGGAACGTGCAATGGGAATCGTATTGGCGTGTTGTGCTGTGCCAGAGACGGATGTAACAGTAACCAACTAGGCGAGAGCCCTTTTGTCCTTCGACAAAAACTGTTCCTAGACAAAAAACGCTGCTATTTTTAGCAGCGTTTTGAGTTTTAAAGAGAGCTGAAAATATCGCTTAGTCGTAAATCGTCGGGATTGGCTGGCGTTTGTGCTGCGTTGCTTTGTAAATCGCTACCAGACGGTCACTCACTTGCTGTGGAACAGGTTTGCCCTCTAAGAAGTCGTCGATTTGCTCGTAAGTTAGGCTTAGGGCATCTTCGTCTGCTTTCTGTGGAGCAAGCTCTTCTAAGTCTGCTGTTGGCACTTTCTTCACTAGTTGCTCAGGTGCACCCAATGTAGCAGCCACTTCACGAACTTGGCGTTTACTTAATCCGAACAATGGTGCCATGTCACAAGCGCCATCACCAAATTTAGTGTAGAAACCAGTGATGTTTTCTGCTGAGTGATCAGTACCAAGAACAAGGCCGCCTACGTAGCCCGCGATCTCGTATTGAGCAACCATGCGAGCACGCGCTTTTACATTGCCTTTTACGAAGTCGACTTTTGCTGCATCAGTTGGTAAAAGACCTGTACCTTCTAATGCAACGTGAGAAGCCGAATGAAGCCCATCAACACCTGGTTTGATGTTTACCGATACAGAATGGGTTGGCTGGATAAAAGACAGAGCGAGCTGAGCCTCATCTTCATCTTTTTGCTCCCCATAAGGCAGGCGAACTGCGATAAATTGGTAGCTGTTGTTGCCCGCTTCTTCGTTCAGTTGGTCTACAGCCAACTGAGCTAAACGACCGCATGTCGTTGAGTCAACGCCACCGCTGATGCCAAGAACAAGAGACTTACAGCCCGCTTCTTGCAATTTACGCTTAATAAAAGCGACACGGCGTTCAATTTCAAAATGCGGATCAATTGAAGGGAGTACGCGCATTTCGTCACGGATGGATTGTTCCATTTAGGGTTCCTTTTCCTGCAAATATTTCAGACTCTAAAGCACATTTGCTCAAATGGTGATAAACCATACAGTTGAGGCTCATTAAACGCGACTTTAGGGTCAAAAGCTGTAAAGATTAGTAGTATCATACCGAATTCATCAGATTAGAAAACTCTCTTCAACCAGGTAATCACCGGATATGAAAAAAATCGCCATTTTTGGTAGTGCATTTAACCCACCTAGTTTAGGGCATAAAAGTGTTATTGAGTCATTGAGCCACTTTGATCTTGTGCTACTTGAGCCAAGCATTGCACACGCTTGGGGCAAGAACATGCTTGATTACCCAACTCGGTGCAAAATGGTTGATGCGTTCATCAAGGATATGGGGCTTTCTAATGTTCAGCGTTCTGATGCAGAGCAAGCTTTATACCAACCTGGACAAAGTGTGACGACCTATGCGTTGTTAGAAAAAATTCAAGAAATTTACCCAACTGCCGATATAACTTTTGTCATTGGTCCTGATAATTTCTTCAAATTTGCTAAATTTAGTAGAGCTGAAGAGATTACGGAACGTTGGACTGTTATGGCATGTCCTGAAAAAGTAAAAGTCAGAAGCACAGATATTCGCAAAGCATTGGCCGAGGGTGAAGAGATCGGCGCCTATACAACACCTTCCGTACGTGATTTATTACTTAGTAAAGGCTTATACAGAGAAACATTGTCTGGGAACTGAGAGGTCAGATTTTCATGGTCAGAGTAGTTTTATTTAGTGCATGTGCGCTGCTTGTGGTGACACAAGCTCATTCCGCGTGTAACTATTTTTCTGATCGTTCCGTGGTGTTTGAAGATAACACGCTTCCAATCTGTGAAGAAATTTTAGATTCCATCGGCGTGTTAAGTACTGAAGCATTGATTTGGTATGCAGCGGAAGCGAAGCTTGAAGGACCAACAGAAAACTATTGGGAGGAGTGGGCGATTAAGCCGGAAGACACCCCACTTCTAACTCAAAACTTAGAAAAGAATTACTTTGGTCTTGGTTTTTGGATGCCGGAAGAGCTTCGAGACGAAGAGAGTAAAATGGATACAGAAGAGTGGCTTCGTAGTCACGGGTTGATGTTCAGCGTTGGTTTTGGTGATAAATCCGACGGACAGCCAAGAATGCGGTTTGATTATCGTTGGCACGAATATTATGACGCTGACTGGATGATGCAGATAGAAGTACCTTTCTAGGCATCTCAAGCAAATGAAAAAAGGGCGTACATTATCAATGTACGCCCTTTTTGTTTTAATCTACTTTCTGTATCCGTAACTCTACGTAATGCTGAAAACGTAGCTTGTTAAAGAGCAAGTTATAGCGCTTCTCCAAAGACTAAAAAGCAAAGCTGTTCATATTCTTCGGTGTTACCAGCAAAAAGAGAGTCAACAATTTGCTCTTCCTTCTTCCCCGACAGTTTCATTTTTCTTGCTTCACGTAGTGTTAGTACCAAGCAAAGCTCTTTAGAAATATTCATGTCACAGCCAGGAGTCCATTGATTGATGGTTCTCGTTAACGTTGAGTGCGCTAGTTTAGGAGACAGCGTCAATACTTCATGTCTTACTACTGTCAGTAGATCGGTTTGCAGATCCGAGCGTTCGGCAGTTGTTGCTAGCTTCTCGACGAGCGCTTTTAGTAGCGGTGAAGGCTTCACAAAGCCCGCCTGTTGTGAGAAGTCGTCATTTAAACGCACAGAAAAATCACAACGATATACACGAGAATTAGGTAAAAAGGTGAGGGAGCTCAAACATCCTTGAGGAATCCAAAAATATTGGCCTGGTTCAATGGCATACTCCTGCTTACCCAATTTAATGACGGCTAACCCTTCGATGACAGACAGTAGACTGTGCTTCAGTGCTTTTTTACGCGCAGCTACATCAAGGAAGGGGTATTTAGCGTCGTGAAATTCAATTGCGTAGTTCATTATGAGTACCAGTGTTTTTTGGCGCTAAGGGTAACGTTAAACCCATACGATTCCAACCTGCTGAGAGAATTTTTTAGCATGATAAATGGTGGCTTAACTGGTATGACCATGTTAAAAGTATGGGTTGAAATGCTGCTTGTCAGCAAAACTATGCGTAAAATGTGCCAGCTTTTTTTGATATGTAATGAACAATGACAGCCAATACCGATCCTTATATTGAAATTCGTCCTTACAACGACGAAGAAATTCCAGCAGCGCTGGATCGTCTAATCCAAGATGATGAATTTATCACTGCTATCCTAGAACATCGCTTTGCTAATAAAGCAGCGTGGTTCAAAACGCTAATGAGCCCGATCCTGCGCATCTACCTGAAAGCCAAGTGGAGCAAGCTTGATTCTGTCGAAGCAATTCAGATTGAAGTGAAGAAGTATCTGAAAGATACATTGCATAAGACAACGGATGGCGTCACTTTTTCTGGTTTGGATAAGCTGGATAAAAACACGTCATACCTATTCGTTTCTAACCACCGTGATATTGCGATGGACCCTGCGCTCGTAAATTATGGCTTGTACCAAAGTGGGCACCGTACAGTTCGTATAGCGATTGGCGATAACCTGCTGAAGAAGCCATGTGCGACAGAATTGATGCGACTCAATAAGAGCTTCATCGTTAAGCGCTCTGCTAAAGCGCCTAGAGAAATGATGAAAGCATTGGGACAACTGTCAAGCTATATCAAACATTCGCTTGATACTGGCAATTCAATTTGGATTGCCCAAAAGGAAGGCCGTGCTAAAGATGGAAACGACTTTACTGATCCTGCGATTTTAAAAATGTTCCATGTTGAAGGTCGTAAACAAAAGATCAGCTTTGGTGAGTACACGCGTTCTCTGAAAATCGTTCCTGTCTCGATTGCCTATGAAAATGATCCATGTGACATTGCCAAAGCAAAAGAGCTGTACGAAAAAGCAGAAAATGGCCGCTATGAAAAAGGCGAATTTGAAGATATCGAAAGCATCATTCAAGGTATCGTTGGCTATAAAGGCCGTGTACATGTTGCGTTTGGTGATGTGATTGAGCAAGAGTTTGAAACGCCGGAATCTCTTGCTGGTGAAATCGACCGCCAAATTCACAACAACTACAAGTTGTACCCAATCAACTTGTTAGCTGCTGGGCATGAAGATTCGAGCATCATTACGGAAGCGGTTAAGCGTCATCTCGCGGATAAGTTGGATCAGCTACCTGAAGGCGCAAGACCTTATTTGGTGGCGAGCTATGCTAATCCTGTGAATAACCAAGAGTAATCTTCGTCACTGAACTCGTTGATTCAGAATGCCTTAAAGCCTCGGTCTGCCGGGGCTTTTGTTTATCTGCTCTTTAAGGTGCGACGGCACCACCAAGGGTTAAATTGCTGGGCCATTTTGTGATCCTGTTACCACCTAAATAGATATTCCCTTTCACCGTCATTGTGTCTGGAAATACTTTCAGCGCTGATCCTCCAATATAGAGATTACCATCAACCACCAATCCTTCAGGAAGATCAGAAATGGGAGTGCGAATAACACTTAGATCACCTTTTACTCGAAGTTTAGCTGGAAGCGATTTTAACGGTGTATCCGTCAGATTTAGGTAACCGCCTAGTTTGATACCTTTAGGCCAGTTTTCGATCTTACTACCTAGTAGGTTTGCATAGCCTTTTATCTTTGTTCCTGAGCGAATAAATTTGAGTGCGCTGTTAGTTGCTTCCAGACTGCCTTCAACATCAAGCCCTTTAGGCAAGGCTTTGATAGGGGTTTGTGAGATGTTTAAGTTGCCCTTTACCACTAGGCCAGAGGGTAGTTGGGTGTAAGGCTTGTTTCTAAGATCAAGATTGCCGTAATTATCGATGTGACCAAACTTAGAATAGTAATCTAGCTCATATGCCAAAGGAGACGAGCAGAGCAGGATTGAAGTAAGGCATAGGGAAACAAAACGCATAGTCAAAGATTTAGTTAAATACCGAGATCAACAGGTACTTATCTTATACTTAAATAAACCTATTATGCATTTTTTGCTTACAGTTTTTGATTCATAACTTAAATATTCAAATTAGAGATGCACGCTAAAAGTGTGCGCTTCTTTACTGCGCTAAGTAACTTCAAGCTTACTAAAATGAGATAAATTAAATGATTGAATGTGAAGCAGACCCAAGTGTAGAGGTGAGAAAAATATCAGTAGATATTTGAATAATATGAGATTCTTCCAAGAACTTCACAAGGGTCCTTGTTAGTATTATTGAGGTTTGAGGGAGATTTTCATGAAGTTAAAAAGTGTATCTATTTTTACCGCTGGTGTTTTTGCAGTACTGCTGTCGGGTTCCGTTTTTGCTAAATCATACAGTACACCAGAAAACAAAGCGCTAATAGTTGCTGACGGTAAGGTAGGTCAGCGTATCTGTTACTACGATGATAAAGCCTACACCACAGGGGCCGTGATTAATGTTGAAGGCGTATTACTGATGTGTACCGCTGAGAACGATTTTGAAACCAATGGCTCGTTAAAGTGGGTCGTGTTCAAAAAAGATAAATAAACGCGCCGAAGTTGTCTGTTTCATTTAGAGCGGTTTAAGATTAAGAGATTGGAAAAATAAAAAGCGAGCATCATGCTCGCTTTTTTCATTAACGCGCGAGTGAGCGAGTTTTTAATTCAAAGATAAGTTTTTCAGCACTTACTTCAAATTTGAATCGAGCCGTCGCTTGGTTCGATTCTTCGGTTATTTCTGAAACATTGTATTCAACATCAGCACATACTGATTTAGCGAGCTCGATGTATTTTTGTAGTTCAGACTCTAGCTCTGTTTTTGTCTGTGCGAAAACCGTTACGTCGGCAACTTCGTCACCTTCTTTGATGATAAAGCCTATCTCGCCAGCACAGCCGCAGGCCTCACATACTTGGTTTTTTTCTAATTCGACACTCATAACGAATCCTCTTGTAAATACTAAGGGTATTCTATCAGGTATTTGATCTGTATCTACAAAAATGACGACTTTTGCGTAAAAAAGGAACAGAGTAGGCACTTGTTAAGTAAGGGTTAAAGATTGGATTACTAAATCATCAAGAACGTTAATGTGATATATATCAACATTTAAAATCAATTAACGAACATAGTGACGAGATTTTGCTCAGTCCAGTTGAACTAATGGTTAATTTATAAGACTATTTCTTGATTGATTATTTTTAATAATTATCATTCTTGGTCTTTGAATAGTTTCGATGAATAATTGGCGCAAGGTTTTGATGAGACTAACTTTTCGCCTTATTTTGAGTAGCATGTATTGACAAAAACATAACTGAAAATTACACATTACGCAGTGTAAAGACGTTATGGTTTGGAACTCGACATGATATTAAATAGTCGCAATACATATACCCAAAGCGCTTTCAAGTGCAGTGCTTAGCAACCTGATTTCTAGGTTTTCGCTAATCGAACCGCATCGGCGAGCCGGGTATAATGCTAAGAATGATTTCATTCTGGCCTCATTTAATAGTGAGTTAGATGGATTTACAAAGAGAAGAGCTTAAAATATGCCAAAGCGTAGTAAAGAAGATACCGAAATCACTATCCAAAAGATCATGGATGCCGTTATTGATCAGCTACTCAGATTAGGTTACGACAAAATGTCGTACACGACGCTAAGCCAGCAGACAGGTATATCGCGTACCGGTATTAGCCATCACTTCCCTAAGAAAACGGACTTCACCGCCGCACTGGATGGCCGTATCTTTAAAATGTTTATTGAACACTTAGAGTTTGATAAAGGATTAAATGCATTTTCACAAAGTTGGATTAAAGCGCTGGAAGATGCTGAGTTTCTCGCGATTTTACGACTGCTATTCCATCACATTGTCACCGCTGAAAATGCGCAAGAATTTGCTGCTAATGGTATTGACCGCTTATACAAAATGGTTGAAAGCCAGTTTGGTGCGGGTGGTGACAAAGAGCTTGAGTGGTTGATTGGTCGATCATTGATCCAAATGAGCAAGTAATAGCCTTTAAAGCCCCAAATTCTGCCACTATCAAAGCAAAGGCCCGCAATTCTCATATTGCGGGCCTTTGTCGTATCAAAGTGTTTTAGAGACGGCTTAGAGGAGATACGCTTTATGCTGCGGCATGCACTTGAGGGAAGTCTAGCGTCGGATGTTTTGTCACAATAGATCGATAGCCATAAACTTGCTCAATGCGCTCTGACGTTAGTGCATTCCATGGCGTGTCATCACAAACTAGTTTCCCGTTATGCAAGAGTACAAGGCGGTCTGCGTACTGAGAGGCTAGATTCAAGTCATGTAACACCACAACCACCGCAGCGTTCTGTGCTTTTGCCGTTTCACGAGCAATTTTTAACGTGTTGTGTTGATGGGCGAGATCCAACGCTGAGGTAGGTTCATCAAGCATTAAGATTCGTTTTTCGCCAGATTGATGTAGTTGTGTCATCACTCGTGCTAGATGCAGTCGTTGCTTTTCTCCACCAGATAAAGACGGGTACAGGCTTTCTGCTAAATGCAATACGTCGGTTTGTTCCATGTAATGTAAAGCCAGTTTAGTGGTTTCTTTATTGGACAGTGATAGCGGTATTGCCCCCAGCTCTACTACTTCTCTGGCTAGAAATGGGAAGGTTAAGGTGCTGTGCTGCGGGAGCATTGCAATATGTTTGGCGCTTTTTTCAGGCTCCCAATCATGCTTTTGTTTACCGAAGTAGGTGATGTGATGATTCGAAGAGATCTCACCGCATAGAAGCTTGAGTAAAGTACTTTTACCTGCGCCATTGGGGCCGAGTAGGGCGGTCACTTCACCAGCTCGGATATCAATGTTGATGTCATCGAGCACCACACGGTTGCCATACGTCATCGAAATGTTTTTCCCCGATAAAACGATCTGGTTCATTACAAAATCTTCCCTTTTTGCTGGAACAATAAGTAGATGAAAAAGGGCGCGCCAATCAATGCGGTCACGATTCCAACTGGTAATTCAGCTGGTGCCACGGCAACACGAGCAAACATATCTGCGGCAGTAAGAAGCAGTGCTCCCATTAAGGCAGATATTGGTAATAGCGTTCGATGGTCAGGCCCAGCGAGCATGCGCCCTAAGTGAGGAATCACGAGCCCAATAAAGCCAATTGCACCACTGATGCTCACCGTAATACCAACACCCAGTGCAGAAAGTAAAATAAGCTGACGTTTGAGTTTTTGAACCGGAACTCCTAAGTGTCTTGCTTCTGATTCCCCTAACAACAGAGCATTCAGCGCCATCGACTTCTTCTGAAACCAGAGCAATAGGATGACGAGTGTTATAGCAGATAGAGCAATCCCTGACCAATTTGCACCAGCTAATGAGCCCATCGACCAAAGCGTCAAATCTCGCAGCATCTGATCATCTGCGATAAAGTTCATGTAGCCAATCGCAGCCCCCGAGAGCGCGCTGATGGCAACGCCGGCTAACAACATAATTGTAACTGAGGTACCAAACTTACTTGTGCCGAGTTTATAAACGAGAATAGTCGTTAGTGCACCGCCAAGGAAAGCAAAAAGAGGCAGAGCCGCTAAGTTCATTAGTTGCGGATAGTTTTGGCTAAATTCAGCAAATACAACAATAGCGAATGCACCACCAAGAGCAGCGCCAGCAGACACACCAATGATACCAGGCTCGGCTAATGGGTTACGGAACAAGCCCTGCATAACCACACCACAAATTGCTAAAATGGCGCCGATGAACATACACAAAATGGTGCGAGGCAATCGGATTTCGTTAATGACCAACTGAATGTGAGGAGCGAGATCAGAACTGCCTCCCGTTAGGCTACGCAAACTGTCAGCAAAGCTAATGTTCATTGGGCCAACGGTAATAGAGGCGATAGCAATAAATGCTAAAAATCCACTAAGCACTGATAACGTCGTTGAAAGGGGGATGCGTCTTAACAACATGTCATGTCTCTATGGGTAAAGCAGTGCATTCAAGCGTTTAGCTTCTGCAAGGCTTTTAAGGCCCAAACCACCTACCAGAGCATGACCATCAATCGTTATGATGTCTTTGTTCTTTCCAGCGGGTGTTGCAGCAAGAAGCGGCATTGCTTTTAAAATTGCATCGGCACCACCCAACGTTTCATAGCTGCGACCACTAACAAGAATCACGTCAGGCTGCATCTCTACCATCGCTTCTGTGGATAGAGGCTTGTAAGACGAGAGTTGTGTAGCGGCTGGGTTTTGTCCGCCGGCGAGTTGAATAATTGCATCGGGTGTCGTTTGTGAGCCCGCCACATTTGCAGGTCGCCCTTCATGGATCAGCAGAAAGAGCACTTTCTTTTTCTTTGCTTGATCAGGCTGGTTTGCATTGAGTGTTTGTACTTGCGCCTGGACATCTTGCTTTAAGCTTTCAGCTTGATCTTTGCGATCCATAAGGTTCGCAATTTGATCAATACGTTGATAAAGGCCCTCGACATTTGCATCAGTATTAACGATTTCTACCTCTACGCCAGCCGATTTCAATTGGCTCAATGTTGTTTTCGGCCCCATCTCATCAGAACCAATGACTTTTGTCGGACGTAAGGCGAGCAACCCCTCCGCTGAAAGACGACGATGGTAGCCCACTTTAGGCAGTTCCATGCCTTTTGGTAATTGACTGGTGACGTCGATAGCAACCAAGCTATCTTTAGCGTCGAGTTCAAGCAAGAGTTCAGTGACGGCGCTGCCTGCGCTAACAACGCGCTCTGAGGATGGCGTTTCATTGGCAAAAAGTTGACTACTCGCGAGTAGGGAAATAGCTGCCGTGACAACAGCATGAATAGTGATGCGTGTGTTCTTCATTTTGAAAGGATCTCTATCTTACTTATTTTTATGATGGCTCTTCAGTGAGTAACTGAGTTGCTTGAATTCCGTTTTCTTGTAAAAAGCCGAGAAGTTGTACTAGCGACTGAATATTCGCGGTTTTTTCTGCTCCAATTACAATCGGTTTATCGCTTGACTTACTCTCTTCTAACAGCGCGAGGGTAAAGTTGTCCCAATCGATATATGTCTTGCCGTTAATAGCCCAGTAAGGCTCGTCTTTAAGAATATTTACCGTGATGGATTGCTTATCGACATCTGCAACAGCCTGAGATTCTGTGCTCGGTAAATTGACGTCTAATGAATCGAGTTTGACCGCTGCGGTTAACATCAGGAAAACCATGACGATAAAAATAATGTCTAACAGCGGTGTTAAATCGGGGGTTAAACCGTTACGACTATTTTCTTGTGGTGTTTTAATCATTGAGTTGCAGCCTCAATCTTCTCAGAAGAGCGCAGTGTTACCTTTGAGTGGTCTGGCGAGACATGCTGTAACGAGATACCTTCAAGCCATAAGTTGACGTAGTTTAAAGTGTGCTCAAGCTTGGCGATTACACGATCCGCCCACAAACCAATGATCTGCGCTCCTGAAATGGCAGGAAGTGCTATAATGAGACCTGCGGCAGTGGTGCGCATAGCAAGACCTAGGCCGTCAGCCAAATCATTCGGAGTGATATTCCCCGTTGAAACCGCGATGCCTTTGAACATGTCAATTAAGCCAAGTACTGTACCAAGCAAGCCAATTAAAGGACTGATGACACCAATCAGCGTCAGCAAACGAAGGCCGGAATGCAGCTGATGGCGTTTTTCTTGCAGCCAAATACCTGCGGCATCTTCTCTTAAAGATTTCGAGAAAGAATGATGAGCAAGCAACATCGCAACACCACGGTACAGAAGCGGCCGCTTATTCGACAACTCTTCAGCAAGTGCTTCAAGCTCGCTTCCATTTGTTGGGTCTAATCCTGTGAGCTTTTGGCGAATGGCTCGCTTTCCTACACCAAGGCTAATTAACACATGGAATAATCGCTCGGCGATGATCATCACGGTTAGAGCTGAGCAAATGATCAAAGGCCATGTCATCAGCCCAAATTGAGTTTGTAATTCTTGTAGTTGTTCCATTATCCATCCAACTTAAAACGAACAGGTACTTGTACTCGGTGAGCGACTTTTAGCCCACCTGAAATATGTGGTGTAAATTGCCACTGTTTGATCGCACGAAGTGCTGAGGCATCTAGCGACTCTGTGCCGGAAGACTCAATCAAAACCTGTTTAATCTGGTTACCATTCTCATCTAGCCATATCTCATACAAGGCTACACCTTCGATACCGCGTCTTTGTGCAGACCTTGGGTAACGGGGTTGTGTTGGTTGACTCACAAACGTTGGTTTGTCGACCAAGACAGGCTGAGACGTTGCCCCTTTGGATTGGCTCGCAGGTGCGGATTGTTGAGCTACCGTCTCTTTCTTCACCGGTTCCGTTTTTTTCTTTGGTTTCGCTTCGGGCTGAACCTTTTGCTTTGTTACGGTTTTGGTGGGCTCGACCGTTTTAGGTTTAGATTGTTTAACCGGTTCTGGTTTTTTCTCTACTACCTTCTTCTTAACAGCGTCTTTCTTGACGACCTGTTTTTTTACAATCTTCTTTTCTGGTTCAGGTTGGTCTTGAGGCTGCTCTTTTGGTGGCGCTACATTTTCTGGTGTAGATTTTTCGACAGCGGGAGGAGCAGACACAAGATTTAGACTTACCGAACTTGCTGGGTTTCCAGCCGGCATCGCGAACACCTTTGTCTCTTGAGAAACAAAAAGAAGTGCGGCATGGATGGCAAGGGAAGCACCTCCTGCAATGACATATCTTTGTACGTTCACGGAATATCTCGGGAAACTATGAAAACTTGGGCAGATTATTACTTACAATGGAAATAAGATCAATTATCAATTGCATTATCATTACGCTCAAATTATGATTCTTGCAGAATTTTTAAGATCAGCTTCCATCCCTTACATGATGGGAGTTAAGCGAGTATATATGAGCGTCGATATCGATAAGCTTGATGAATCAGTGTTGGGCAGTGATAGTCCTGATCCATTGCGATTTGCTTTTGTTAAGAAGCATTCTGCACATGCCGGGGGAGCGAGCGTACCTGTGCCCTCGTCTCAACAACAGGCGATTTTTTCGAGTATTACGGCTAACTCAATTAAAGCGACCAATAAACGCTGTCTTTATATTCATGTTCCGTTTTGTCGCGTTCGTTGCACTTTTTGTAACTTCTTTCAAAATGCTGCAAGTCGCACACTGGTTGATGAGTACTTTGAAGCATTAATGCAGGAGCTTAGAGAGAAAGCGGCATTACCTTGGACACAAAATGGTATTTTTCACGCCGTATATATCGGGGGCGGAACGCCAACGGATTTATCTCCAGTACAGGTTCGTGTGTTAGGCCAGGCTATCCGAGACCACTTTCCTTTGGCTGCAGACTGCGAAATCACCTTAGAAGGTCGCATCAATCGTTTTTCTGATGAGTTGTATCAAGGCGCTTTAGAGGGTGGGTTTAATCGTTTCTCTTTTGGTGTGCAAAGTTTTAATACACAAGTGCGCCGCAGCGCAAAACGTTTAGATGATAGGGAAGATGTCCTCAAACGAGTGAGCGAGATCGCCAAAGAAGACAAAATTCCGGTCATTATCGATTTACTCTATGGCTTACCTTATCAAACCAAAGAAGTGTTAGAGCAAGATTTAAATGATTTCCTCTCGACTGGCGCACACGGACTGGATTTGTATCAGTTAGTGGTTGGTGGGTCAGCTCCCATGCTCAACCTCGTAGAAAAGGGAAAAATCCCGCCACCTGCGACCACACCAGAAAAAGCGGGAATGTATGAGCTCGGTGTGAGCTTTATGGCCAAACACCATATGAAGCAACTTAGCGTGAACCATTGGGCAATCGATAACCGCGAGCGTAGTTTATACAATAGTTTAGCCAAGACTTATGCAGAGGTATTGCCAATTGGCTGTGGTGCTGGAGGTAATATCGGTGGCTACGGGATGATGCAACACCGCACACTAGAGACCTATATTAAAGCGGTCAAAGAAGGTCAATGCACCATCGCGATGATGATGAAACAAAGCCCTCTAGAACCACTTTTTTCTGCACTCAAATCTGCGTTTGACCGTGGCATTGTTCAAGCAAACCAACTTCCATCATTTATGGGAGGGGACGCGTTCGTGTTTTTATTGCCTCTATTTAAAGTGTGGCAAGCGAAAGGCTTAGTACAGCTACATGAACGTAGCGCAGTCCTTACTCTTGCAGGCAGCTTCTGGGCAGTGTCATTGGCTCAAAGTTGTATTCAGGTACTCACGTCAGAGATGAACGAAACGGTACCGAAAGCATCCAATAATTAATGAAAACAAATTGAACAAAAACGGAAGACACAATGGAATCAATCAAGCAACAAGTTGAAGTATTACTAGAGCAAGAACCACAATTATTGCCAGCTGCGATGGCAGAGCGTCTTGGCATTTCCGAGTTTGAGGTTGTTGCGGCTCTACCTCAGGAAATGGTGGCTATTGCACCAGGAGAGCAAGCGCAAAGCATCCTAGAAAGTTTGGTTGGTTTTGGCCCGGTGACGACCATCGTCCACTCTTTTGGTTCTATCTTTGAAGTTAAAGCGCCGTTTCCAAAAGGAAAAGTGGCGCGTGGCTATTACAATTTAATGGGTAGAGAAGGTGAACTGCACGGCCACCTTAAATTAGATAACGTTAAAAATGTCGCATTAGTCAGTAAACCGTTTATGGGTAGAGAGAGTCACTATTTTGGTTTTTTCTCGGAGTGCGGAAGCAATATTTTCAAGGTTTATTTAGGCCGTAACGAAAAGCGCGAGTTGATTGAAGAACAAGTAACCGCATTTCGCGCCCTACAAGCCGAATTAAAAAAGTAATCACAAACATAATCGAGGCTTAACTCGAATACTAATTAGTAAAGTCAGGTATCAATATGGATCAACAAGTTAAACAAGAGCGTTTGCAAGGTCGTTTAGGGCCAGAGATCAAAGAGTTTCGTCAGGAGCGCCGTACACTTCAGCTTGCAACTGTCGATGCAGAAGGTCGCCCGAATGTAAGCTACGCGCCTTATGTCCAAAACCAGGAAGGTTATTTCGTTCTCATTTCTAAAATCGCTCGTCATGCCCGTAACCTTTTAGAAAATCCAAATGTTTCATTGATGATGATCGAAGATGAAGAGTCTTCAAAGCAGCTGTTTGCTCGTAAGCGCTTAACTTTTGATGCGGTAGCAAATGTAGTTGAGCGAGACACAGAGATGTGGCAACAAGTTGTTGAACAAATGAAAGAGCGTTTTGGTGAGATTATTGATGGTCTAAGCCAGCTAGAGGATTTCGTTTTGTTTAACTTAAAGCCAGAATCGGGGCTATTTGTTAAAGGTTTTGGTCAGGCGTATCAAGTGTCTGGTGATGATTTAGTAGATTTTGTTCACCTTCAAGAAGGTCACAAGAAAGTCGAAAGTGCCTGATTGTAAACCGATCATATGAATGTCGATCATTTGGCATAATGAACGTTTAAAGGGAGTTAGGTTATACTGACTCCCTTTTTTATATTGGAACAAAAGCATGAAACCTGTAAGCAAGGAATTGAGCGAGATTTGCTATCCGTTTATTTACGAGGACAGTCCGGTTTGTGACTTTGAAATTACAGCAGATGAACTTTGTAGTCGTATTGGCCTTGTTCTCGCTATGGAGTTGGACGAGTTTAGCCGCGATATACTGACAAGAATGCAGCCTAATGTTTATCATCTAAATGGTTCGGTTCGCGGAAAATTAGCGATTACAGAGACGGAAGTTGAAGAGTTAAAGGCCGATTATGCTTTGCTCAAGCAACGTATTGATGGCGGCTTCAAAGGCTTTGTTCTACCCGGAGGGCACCCGGCAGCCAGTCAATTGCATTTGTGCCGTTGCCAAGCTAAAAAAACGGTACGAGCATTAGTTGCCGTTGAACATACAGGTAAGAAGCAGCCCGCACCTATTTTGTTTCGTTACGCGAACTTATTAGCGAATGTACTTTACAGCCTAGCTTCTTATATTAATCATGCTCACCAAGTCAAAGAGACGGAATTCGTTTCTCGTAGTTACGCGATGCCAAAGAAGTGAGCTGAGAAATTAGCGGATGTGAGCATCAGGGATAGGACAAGTACTGCATTATATTCTCAAATCAACTCGTCCAATAAGAGTTAAGAAGTCATAGCTTTGGCTTCTAGCTCTTTTGCTCCGCGAAGCATCGCTTCGATTAGTTCTCCTGCATTGAATTTCTCAAGTGCCTCATGCGCGCCAACTTGGTGAGCTCTGTCTACACAGATTTCGCTCGATAACGATGTATGTAAAATGCGGTATGAATGGTTCAGAGAGGAATTATTCTGAACTTCAAATGCTAATTCATAACCGTCTAATCCGGGCATTTCAATATCGCTGACCAGAATATCAATTGGGCGATGAGCCGCAGCGTCACTTTTCATCAGTTCCAATGCATCTAAACCATTTTTACAGATTTGATACCCAATATTGATGCTATCGAGTGCGTCACACAGCTGTTTACGAGCGATGGAAGAGTCATCCACCAATAGAATACTGAGTGCTTTTAGGCGTTCTCGCTCAATATCTGTCAGCATTGGGATCTTTGAATTCTCGTACTGCGGATAAATTTTGGAAAGTAGCAGCTCCACATCCAGCATTTGAACAGTTTTGTCCTCATAGCGAGTAATTCCAGTCACGAAAATATTTTTTCCAGCGCTCGGAGGTGGCGTTTCAATAGCTTTCCAATCGCACTCAATGATCTTCTCTATACTACGAACCATAAACGCAACCACGGTTCGCAAGCAATCTGTCACGATCAAGTAGCAGCTTTTATATTCTTCTTCACTAATAGGACGAAAGCCAACAGCCGCTGACATATCGATCACTGGTACTGTTAAGTTACGTATCGTAACGGTTCCAATGACGTGATGATGCGAGTAAGGGATCTTTGTCGTTGGCATGTACGGGACGATTTCACGGACTTTTAGCGTACCGATAGCGAAACTCTGTTGCAGGGTGAGCTTAAACATCAACATGCCCTGAGACTGATTCGCTTTGCTAACGACTTTTGCCATGAAAATAACCTTATAAATACCACCGAATTGTGTCTAATCTAATCTTATCAGACGAAGGCTTCAACCATCGGAGAGACAAATGTGAGCTTTTTAGACAATCTTTTAGAGAATAGTGATTAACTGAGCAAAACTTGTTTGTATTTTAAACTCATTATGTAGACGATTTTATATTCCTCGTGTATTTGGGCCTTTACCGCTGAGCTATTATTAAGAAATGTTTGGTCTGTTAAAAAGGATTGGGTACACTTGCGCGACCAGAATAGTGAGAGATAGATCAATGGCAAATACAGCAGCCGCATTACATATTCTTGTGAAGCACAAAGAGCAAGCGGAAGACATAATCAAGCAACTGAAAAAAGGCGCAAAGTTTCAGACATTAGCGAAGAAGTATTCAACTTGCCCGTCAGGCAAACGCGGTGGTGACCTTGGTGAATTCCGCCGTGGTCAAATGGTACCTCAATTCGACAAAGTGTGCTTTTCTGGCGAAGTGTTAACGCCGCATCTAGTTAAAACCAAGTTCGGTTGGCATGTTGTAAAGGTGCTTTACAGAACATAAGGCTTGGTATCGACCTAAACATTGTCAGATGAAACCCACAAGCATTAAATATCATCTGTACGGTCTCTTTTCACCAATCACTACCGTTATGACATGGCAGATACATTCTGATCTGCCATGCTCCACCAAACGCCAATCTTTCCAAACTAGAAACTCATTTATATGCAGTTAACTTGGCTTTTCTCATAAGTCGTTATTCTATTTCAAGCTTTGATATGAGGATACGTTTGCCGGTTGTATCAATTATCAATGCTATTCCTTGCTGGCGAACTTTGGTTCATGTTCGGGCGCCATTCGCATATGATAGCGACCTTATAAAAATTAATCCTGTTCATAATTTAAGATGTCCCTGACTCATAAAGACTATTTTAAAATCGCATTTCCTTTCATCGTTTCTACTGTTACCCAGCCATTATTGGGGGCGGTGGACACCGCGGTGATCGGAAAACTCGGTGTGGCTGAGATGATTGGTGGTGTGGCGATCGGCACCGTCATCATGAATACCTTGTATTGGCTGTTTGGCTTTTTCCGCGTCAGTACTACTGGGCAAAGTGCAATCGCATTAGGTAAAAATAGCCCAGAAGATCAAGCGAGTAGCTTATTCCGTCCTTTCGTGCTTTCGCTCTGCCTTGGCTTGATTTTTATTGCGTTGCAGTCCGTGATTTGGATGGGGGCAGAGCTGATTATCTCCCCTGATGCTGTCGTGGCTGAAAACGCTAAGATTTACTTCGATATCATGATCTTTGGTGCGCCGTTTGTACTGCTGAACTACACCGTGATTGGTTGGTTGATGGGGCAGGCGAAAGCCAAAGAAACCTTGTTCACGCAAGTGTTTGGTAACGTGCTGAACATCGTGCTGGATATCGTATTTGTGTTGTACTTCGATATGGGGATTGCTGGCGTTGCGGTAGCGACACTTATCGCACAAATCTCGACGTTTGTTATTGGTGCGGTGCTGGTGTTGAAAACCTGCCGCTTCCCGCTGTTTGATTACATTCAGACCGCGAAAATGACGCGTAAAGATCTCAAAGTTATCGCGTCTTCCAATATGGATCTGCTGCTTCGTACTGTGTGTCTATTGGTGTTCTTCAACATGATGGCGCGTGTAGGCTCTCAGCTTGGTTCTGATGTGCTTGCGGCGAACGCAATCTTGATGCAAGTGACCTTCATCGTCAGCTACATGTTCGATGGTGTAGCGAATGCGTCGAGCGTCTTTGCAGGTAAAGCGGTAGGGCAGAAGAATCCGACATTGCTTGATAACGTGATTAAGCTAAACACGCAATGGACCGCGGCGTTCGTTGTTGTATTGACCTTGCTGTTGGTGCTGTTCAAACACCAATTAGTGACGTTGTTTACCACTTTGCCAAACCTTGTTGAGCTGTATCTAGACATGAGCCCTTGGTTATTGGCATTCCCGTTGGTTGCTGGTTTTGGTCTGACGTTTTACGGCATCTTTACTGGCACAGGGACGACGCGACCAGTTCGTAACTCTACCTTCCTAACCATGGTGTTGTTCTTAGTGACTCAATTTATTGCGGTGCAATATTGGGGTAACCACGGTTTATGGCTGGCATTCACTTTGTTCTACGTTGGGCGCTTTGTCTTCTTGTTCCCGTACCTCGATCAAGTAAAACAAAAGTGTCAGTAATTCACGCTTTTACAATCGGTTTTATTTCGATTCTTTATCGCAAGGGCGGAGCCATCTGCCCTTGCTGATAAAAGCGTGAAAAAGGTGATGAAATAACCCCTCTGAGTTGTTTTCTTGCTCAGACCTGCGTGATACTATCGTTATGTTATATTGTTACATTTAGTTTGATGTCGTGATTTCTCAACCAATACTCTCCGTTAATAATCTCAGCCTTACAGACTCAGAACGCACACTCTTCAAAGACATTTCTTTTGAGCTGTTTCAAGGTGAAGTTCTTGCCATTATGGGACCTTCCGGCATTGGTAAATCCATGTTGTCGAAAGCCGTCGCAGGTTTTTTGCCGTCTGATATTTGGGTAGACGGAAGTATCCAGCTTAACAGCAGTGAAGTCGCACAAACTGTCATGCGGCAACGTAGTCAATCGCAGCGTCCCGCGGTCATTTTCCAAGATGCACTCAAAGCACTGAATCCATTGGCGTCTGTCGAACAACAACTCTGTTTGGCATTGACGGGCAACAAAACGCGCTTGTCCTCAACAAACCGAGATACGGTGACGACCTTGTTGTCTCAACTCGGATTTGCGGATCCAAAAGCAGCATTAGCGCAGCATCCAAGTCAGCTATCTGGTGGTCAGCGCCAGCGTATTTGTATTGCCATTGCATTGCTTGGTAGTGCCAACTTGATCATCGCTGATGAGCCCACCAGTGCGCTCGATCCAATCACCGAAGCGGAGATCCTTGAGTTGTTCCGCAGCAGTGTTCAGCAACGCAACATCAGTGGTTTGTTGATCACGCACGATCTGTCTGCGGCTTTGGCGTGTGACAAAGTCTTGGTGATTGCGGACAACACCATGGTGGCTTATGGCGCACCATGGCAAGCCATTCAGCAAAGTTCGCATCCTTTCTGCCAACAACTTGCGCAACTGCTGCTTTAACCTCATCTCTGGAGCCTATTTTGACTAAGCACAACTTGAGCGGGCACACGCAGCCTAAATCGGCGGAAGTTCGCTTTGAGCAAGCCAGTGTTCACTATTACTCCAAACCAAGTTGGTTAGGGGGCAAACCGTTCAAAGCGCTCGAACAATTGGATCTTGCCATCGACACAAAGAACATTGCGATTGTTGGTCCTTCTGGTGCGGGTAAATCGACTTTGATTGAGCTTTTGTTCGGTCTTCGTAAGCCCACATCTGGTGAAGTGTATGTGTGTGGCTATCCGCTATCGCGTAGCTCGGCTAAGCAGCGACAAGAGTTGTGTCAGCACATTCAACTGATTCCGCAAGAGCCGCAGTCTAGCTTGAATCCGTATTACACCGTTCGCCAGATCTTACTGGAGCCGCTAAGCAACATTGGTTTAACGCAAGAGCTTAACGAGAAGGTGGAAAAGGTCTTGGCGGATGTCGGTTTGGATCTCACATTGTTGGATCGTAACCCGCAGCAATTATCAGTTGGGCAAGCCCAACGTGTGGCTATCGCCAGAGCTTTGATTGTCGAGCCTTGCGTGTTGGTTGCCGATGAGCCAACCAGCAGCCTAGACCCCGTCAGTCGTAAACAGATTCTTGACCTGTTGGCAGGCATTCAAAATAGTCGTCAGATGCGCCTAATTTTGGTGACGCATGACCTCGATGCGGCACAAACTCTATGCGATGAAATCCTAGTGGTAGACAAAGGACGTGTTGTCGAGCACGGCACAGCACAAAACGTGACAAATAACCCATCACACTTGATCACGAGAGCCTTAATGAGCGCTCAACACAAAAGTAATGAATTCACAAAAACCATTGGAGAGGTTTCTTATGCACCTTAGTACTCCCAAGTTAGCTTTGTCGCTGGCTTTAAGCGCACTGCTGACGGGTTGTTTTGACTCTGGCGAAAGCAAGCCAGAAGCGGAAAAAGCAGCAGCACCGCAAGCGACGGAAATTCGCGTTGCCATGATGCAACCACCACGCACAGGTTTGTCGCCACTTTCAGATGACGCGTTCAAACTGTCACGTTGGAGCACGGCAGAAACGCTAGTGAACCTAAACGATCAGTCGGTAGCAGAGCCTATGCTGGCAACAGAGTGGGAACAAGTTGACCCGATGACGTGGCAATTTACGGTACGTAAGGGCGTGAAATTCCACGATGGTTCTGACCTTGATGCCAACGCGGTTGTGAACTCTCTACAAAAAGCATTAGATGCCGCACCAAAGCCACGCATTTTGGATGGTATCGAATGGCAAGTTCGCGCATTGGACGACTTCACTGTTGAAATCAAAACGACCTTTAACGATCCATTGTTGCCAAGCCGTCTATCTAGCCCACAGCTAGCGATCCTTTCTGGTGCTGCATACCAAGAAAACGGTCGTGTTGTGCCAATCAATGCGGGTACCGGTCCATTCGTTCTGACAGAAATCAACGGTACAACCAGCGCGAAACTGAAGCGTTTTGACGGTTACTGGGGTGAAAAAGCGAAAGTAGATAGCATTTTTGCTGAATACGTACCAAACGGTTTTGCTCGTGCTGCAGCGCTGCGTACCGGTGAGGCGGATGTAGTTGAAGCGGTTCCTGTTTCGCAAATCGCGATGATGGAATCTTCACAGCTGCACGAAGTTGCAATGCCACGTACCAACACGCTTTACCTAAACAACAAATCAGATGTGTTTAGCCAGTTCGGTTTGCGTAAAGCAGCGGCTCAAGCGGTTAACCGTGAGCAAATCATCAAAACGGTTTACGAGAACCACGCCGATTCAGCGAAAGGTCTGTTAGGTCCAGCATTGGCATGGGCTCAACCAATTCGTGATGCGAACCCTCGTATGGAAACCATGGAAATGCGCCACGCGAACGGTGAGAAGATCACCATCGGTACATTTACCGACCGTGCTGAGTTGCCAGAAGTAGCGGTGCTGCTAAAGCAACAACTTGAAGCGGCTGGCTTTGTGGTTGAGCTAGACGTTCGTGAATACGCACAAATCGAAAACGATGCACTAGCAGGTAAGTTCGATGCGTTCTTGTTGTCACGTGCAACGGTGCTGGATTCTGGTGATCCAGTGGCGTACATGCAAAGTGACTTTAGCTGTAAAGGTTCTTACAACCTAGGTCAGTTCTGCTCTGAAGAAGTGGACGCAGCATTGAAACACGCTGATCGTCAGCCGTTGGGTGAGAAACGCCAACAAGCGATCATCGAAGCAGAAAGCAAAATCCTTGAGCAATACGCTGTGATTCCACTGCTTCACGAGCGTGTAATCCAAGGTGAGAGTGATCGTGTGAAGAATGCACAACGTGACCCACGTGAGCGTCGCCTGATCGACCAGTTTACTGAGGTGAACTAACTCGATGTCGTCTGTTGCCAACATGCGCTCTCGTTGGAGCGCTTGTATGCCTGAATGGTTTACGCGTTTTTTGTCGCGCTTCCTGTCACTCGGGGTAGTGGTTGTGCTGGTGGGTTTGATGCCGGATATTGCAGGTATTGACCCAAGCCAATCAATCCTGCGTGCCCGTGCGGGTGCTCAACAATTGCTGACGGCGGAAGCTCTGCAAGCAATTCGAGAAGATCTTCAACTTGACCGCAGCGCTGCTGAGCGACTGTGGGATTGGTTGACGCTTGCCATGCAAGGTGACTTAGGTGTCTCTTGGGTGAGCGGGGCATCCGTCATGGAGAGCGTTCAACAAACCGCAAAAACGTCGCTATTACTGATGCTTACAGCGCTAGGCATGGCATTTGTAATGTGCATGGCGAGTGTGCTTTACACTGTGCGTCGTTGGCAACAGAATCGTTTAGATAAGCATCATGACACGCTCAGTTCGGTGTTGGTTTCATTGCCTGAATACGTGATTGCTTCGTTGCTGATCATGGTGTTTTCCATCTGGTTGGGCTGGTTCCCGCCTTATGGTTGGCAAGGTGTGCAAAACCTCTGGCTACCCAGTTTGGCAATGGCATTGCCTGCTGCTGGCTTGTTCGGGCGCTTGCTCAATGACAGCCTCAAGCGTGTACTAGATGAGCCTTGGGTGATCACTTGGCTATCGGCGAACGTCAGTCAGTTTCAAATCTTACGCTTTGCCTTGTGGCGTGCCGTTAGTAACTTGATTCCTCAAATCGCAATGACGGTGATTGGTTTAACCGGCGGTGCGGTTGCTGTGGAACAGGTGTTCTCCATTCCAGGTATCGGACGACTAATTTTAGGCGCGGCGAAGTCACAAGATCTGCCGATGCTGCAAGGTGGCTTGTTGGTGTTGCTGGTGTTCTCGATGTTGATCAGCAGTGCGAGCATCTTATTGCAACGTTGGTTACTCGGGCACAGTGTCACAAGTGGCAAGCTGATCAGCAGTCACAGCACGTTCCGTTTTACCCAAAGCACCACCAAACGTATTGTCAGTGCGACAATCTTTGCCTTGCTGATTGGTTGTGCGGGATGGGCGTTAATGCGCGATCCTTACACTATCCAATTTACCCGCCTTGAATCGCCAAGCTTAGCAGCACCGTTTGGTGCCGATGCGGTCGGGCGAGATCTGCTTGCTCGCGTTGGCGGCGGTATGATGTCGACAATCAAAATGGGCATCATCGCAACGTTCCTAAGTTTGGTGATTGGTTTGTTGCTCGGCTTCGTGACTCGTTATAGCCAAGGCTTAATTGAGATCACCAAAGGTGTGCCATACATTGTGGCGGGTCTGCTGATTGCTGGTCTAACGGGGATGAACCCAAACAGTGCCTTGATTGCGATTGTTATGGTGTCATGGGCACCATTAGCGGCGCACTGTGCAAGTTTGTTGATGGAAGCCAAAGCGCAGCCTTACACGCATCTTGCGCCTATTTGGGGAACCAGTCAGTGGCGAGTACTCCGTTACTACTTGTTGCCTTATGTGCTGCCGCCATTGATTCGTCACGCGTTTCTGCGTTTGCCATACATTACGCTCAGCCTGACGTCTCTGAGTTTTATCGGACTTGGCGTTAAGCCGCCAGAACCTGAGTGGGGCTTATTGATTGCGGAAAACTTGCCTTACATAGAGCGCTCACCATTAGGTGTTTTGCTGCCAATTTCAGGCTTAGTTTTGATGGCAATTGCGGTGAATTTGATTTTTGATGACAAGTGACGAGCAGCGATAAAGTGAAGTGAGCTTCCATATCCCAGATGTAATCAGTAATTTGGTAATTTAGAAAACAAGAGGATGTGTTTTCTGCCAGAAAGTACACAGCACGGTCTATGTATATTGGAAGCACCTATAAATTAACGAGTATAAAAGTTACGCGAACTCAGATGTTTAGGTAGTGTTACTCTTTATACACACGTAATCCTTTATCCGTTAATTCTTTAGTGACCACTTCGGATAGGTTTCGATCGGTAATAATTCCGTCCAATTGCTCGATGTCTAATGCATGAAAGCTCGCTATCTGACCGTATTTAGTTGAGTCTGAGATCAGATAATTGGTTTGTGCCGCCTTGATGATTGCTTTTTTAACGAGGACTTTATTTTCATTAGGTGTTGATAAGCCTTTCAAGCTCCAAGATGAAGTCGAAATAAAGGCGATATCAATATTTAGCCCATTCAAGAACTCTGCGACTTTTCCTCCAATGGTGGATTGGTTCTCGCGGTCAATTTTTCCCCCAGTGTGGTAAAGCTCACATTCACTGTGCGTCATAAGGAAAGCAGCAATAGAGAAGTCATTGGTGATCACTAAAAGATCATTACGATTTGCTATTTGATGGGCGATTTCTAGAGAGGTTGTTCCCGCATCCAAGTAAATCGTAGTGTCTTGACCAATTAACGTAGCCGCCAGCTTACCAATTTGAATTTTTTCATCCGCTTGTTGCTCGACCTTCGCATCATGGGAAAGTTCGGAATGTAGAGCTTGAGCGAGTTGCACTCCACCAGAAACAGAAACGACTTTACCTGAGGATTCAAGCTTCACGATATCACGACGAATGGTCATATGTGATACGCCAAGGTGGTCGGTTAAATCTGAAATGCTTAACACTTCTTGATGTGATAACAGGGATAATATGGTTCTTTGACGTTCTGCTGGGATCATAGTTTCACTTCTATATTCTTGTTTTTCAGTATCCTACCAATCTTTTCATTTGTTGTGAATATCTGTGAATTATGTTCTCAACGTTGTAAGAACAGCCTTCGCTTGTGTTAACTGCTCGGAATATCTCTGCCCATAAAGAGGTATATATCACGACATTGTTAATTTGTGTGAAAAAATGTGATTAAAAGCGAGGTCTTAGTATTAATCTTCACATATAATCACATCAACCAAACAAGAATTAACAAAGTTTAATAGACCAGAAGGCATTGTTTTTATGAGTGAAGTTCAATCTGTAGGTGTTATCGGTTTAGGCTCTATGGGAATGGGCGCCGCAAAGTCATGTGTGCGTGCAGGCCTAGATGTCTATGGTTTCGATTTAAATTCTCAAGCGCTTGAAGAGTTAGGTTCATTCGGTGCAAAAGCTGTTTCTACAAATGCAGTTGAGTTTGCAGATAAGCTTGATTCGGTTCTAGTTCTTGTTGTGAACGTAGCTCAAGTTAACACGGTCTTGTTCAAAACCGGTCTTGCTACAGCGCTTAAGCCGAATACGCCAGTAATGGTTTCAGCAACCATCTCAGCAGAAGACGCAAAACAAATTGAAGCGAAATTGGCAGAACACAATCTTGTGATGCTTGATGCACCGGTATCTGGTGGTGCTGCAAAAGCAGAATTAGGTGAGATGACTATTATGGCGTCGGGAGCGCAAAGCACATTTGATGCACTTGAACCAGTACTCAACGCAACGGCAGCTAAAGTCTACAACATCGGTGAAGCGATTGGCCTAGGCGCAACTGTGAAGATTATCCACCAATTGCTAGCAGGTGTTCATATCGCAGCTGGTGCTGAAGCAATGGCATTAGCGGCACGTGCAAACATTCCTCTTGACCTGATGTACGACGTGGTGACGAATGCAGCGGGTAACTCTTGGATGTTTGAGAACCGCATGAAGCATGTAGTTGATGGTGACTACTCCCCTAAATCTATGGTCGACATCTTTGTGAAAGATCTAAACCTCGTATCGGACACAGCAAAAGATCTCAAATTTCCACTTCCTCTATCAAGCACAGCACTAAACATGTTTTTGAGTGCAAGCAATGCTGGTTTTGGCCAGGAAGACGACAGTGCCGTTATCAAGATTTTTGATGGTATTGAGCTTCCAGGTGTAGAAAACAAACAGAAGTAAGCGCACGTAAAACGGAGAAAAAATGATGTTATTAGGCGTTATCGCAGACGACTTTACTGGCGCAACAGACATCGCAGGTTTTCTTGTAGAAAACGGCATGCGCACAGTTCAGCTTAACGGTATTCCAAAAGAAGAGATTGATGTAAACGCAGATGCGGTCGTGATCAGTCTTAAATCTCGTTCCTGTCCTGTAGATGAGGCAATCGAGGATTCAGTAGCTGCGCTTAAGTGGCTGCAAGCAAATGGCTGTCAGCAGTTTTACTTCAAGTACTGCTCAACGTTTGACAGCACAGCAGAAGGTAACATTGGTCCTGTAACGGATGCACTGCTTGCAGAGCTAGGTGAAGCGTTCACCATTGTATGCCCATCATTACCAGTGAATGGTCGCACAGTTTACAACGGCCATCTATTTGTATTCCAAGACTTGCTAAGCGACTCAGGTATGCGTAATCACCCTGTGACCCCAATGACTGATTCAAGCCTAGTTCGTATGATGGATGCTCAATCTCAAGGCAAATCTGGCCTGGTGAACTTCCAAATAATTGAACAAGGTCCAAAAGCGGTAATTGAGCGCTTTGAAGAGCTAAAAGTACAAGGCAACCGCTATGCAGTGGTTGATGCATTCAATGCAGAGCATCTTGTCACACTTGGCAAAGCGGCGAAGTCTCTAAAACTGGTAACTGGTGGTTCTGGTTTGGCTGCGGGTATTGCTAAGAACTGGATAGAGAACCTTGAAGATCAAAGTGATGCGAAGCAAGAGGGGAACCCTAAAAAGGCACCAACCGTTGTGTTATCTGGATCTTGTTCTGTCATGACCAACCAACAGGTCGCTGTTTACAAAGAAAAAGCGCCACACTTTGCTATTGATGTGAAGGCGTGTTTGACGGAAGAAGATTACTCAAATCAAGTGTTTGATTGGGTCATGACCAACATCGAAAGCGAGTTCGCACCACTGGTTTACGCAACCGCAGATGCAGCGGCGTTAAAAGCGATTCAACAAGAGTTTGGCGCGCATGCTTCAAGTCACGCGGTTGAACAATTCTTTAGCCAACTTGCAATCAAACTTCAGCAGCACGGTGTGAAAAATTTCATCGTTGCGGGTGGGGAAACCTCAGGGGTTGTAACCCAAAGCCTAGCCGTAAAAGGTTTTCATATCGGTCCTCAAATCGCACCAGGTGTACCTTGGGTGAAGTCACTTGAAGGCGAGCTTTCTTTGGCTCTGAAATCGGGCAACTTCGGCGATGAACACTTCTTTGCCAAAGCACAGTCGTTTTTTGAATAGGTGAGGTTGTGATGAATAAAGAATTGATGACAGAACAACAACTGCGAGAGCAAATGGTCACTATGGCGCGCTCTATGTTTGAACGTGGCTATGCGACTGGCGGCGCTGGCAACCTTTCTCTAAAACTGCCTAATGGACACTTTCTGGCAACGCCAACTGGTTCTTCGTTCGGCCGCTTGATTGCTGAAGAGCTTTCGGTTGTGGATATTGATGGGAACCATATCTCTGGTGAAAAGCCATCAAAAGAAGTGGCTTTTCATCTGGCGATTTATCGAAATAACTCAAAGTGTAATGCGATTGTGCATCTGCATTCTACTTACTTGACGGCGCTTTCTTGTCTTGAAGGTCTAGATCGCGAGAATGCCATCAAAGCTTTTACACCTTACTTTGTAATGCGCATTGGCGAACTGCCAGTGATTCCGTACCTGCGCCCGGGCGACCCTCAGATTGCTGAAGAACTTGCGCAGCGGGCTAGTGACTACCGAGCTTTCCTCCTGGCGAACCATGGTCCAGTGATCACGGGTACGGACTTTGAAGATGCAGTGGATAACGCAGAAGAGCTAGAAGAGACAGCGAAGCTAGCGTTCATTCTTAAAGAAAGCAACATCCGCTATTTAACGGATACTGAGATTCAAGACCTAAAAGGGAGAGGTAAGTAATGGCTAAATTCGCGGCAAATCTGACAATGTTATTCACAGAAGTTCCTTTTCTAGATCGTTTCGAAAAAGCACACCAAGCGGGCTTCAAAGCGGTGGAATACCTTTTTCCATACGCATTCGAAGCGCAAGAACTAGCAAGCAAGATACAGCAGTTTGGTTTTGAGCAAGCGTTATTCAACATGCCTCCAGGTGATTGGGATGCAGGTGAACGAGGTTTTGCAGCTATTCCGGGGCGTGAGGATGAATTTAAAACGAGCGTCGAGACTGCGTTGATGTACGCCAAGGCACTGAACTGTAAAAAGGTTCACGCTATGTCTGGCATTGTTGATTCACGCTTCACTCGTGATCAGCATATTGAAACCTTTATCTCAAACATTCGTTATGCAGCGGATAAGTTTGCCGAACATGGTGTTGAGCTGATGATTGAGCCACTCAACAATCGCGATGTACCGAACTACTTTGTTGCACATCAACGTGAAGCGGTGGAACTCATCAAACAAGTGGCTCGTCCAAACGTGAAATTGCAGCTCGATCTCTATCACGCACAAATTATGGACGGTGATCTGAGTACGTTGATTCGCGATGTGGCGCCATACACAGGCCATATTCAAATTGCTTCTGTGCCTGAAAGGCACGAACCATCGGAAGGCGAACTGAATTACCCACACCTATTCAATGTTTTGGATGACTCTGGTTACCAAGGCTGGATCGGTTGTGAATACAACCCAAGGCATAGCACGCAGCTGGGCCTTAGTTGGGTTAAACCATACCTATAACAATTTTAATTTCTATCCATAAATAACTTGAAACCAATTACAAAAACAAAGGGTCGTGACTATGAATATTATCATAACTGGAGGGGCGGGTTTTCTCGGAACCCTACTTGCCAAATCACTACTAAAAGAAAACAAAGCTGAAAGTATTACTATTGTCGACATTCAAAAGTCGCGCTTAGAGGGCATTGATGACCGAGTCGTTTCTTTAGTCATGGATATGACAAAGCGAGAAAATATAGACCAAGTTATTACTGCCGAAACGACACACATTTTTCATTTAGCGGCAATTGTATCGAGCCATGCTGAGCAAGATTTTGATTTAGGCGTAGCTGTAAACCTGACGACCACACAGTTATTGCTTGAGCGTTGCCGTAAAGTAAACCCTAATATTCGTTTTACGTTTGCTTCATCTTTAGCTGTCTTTGGTGGTGATCTTCCGGAAACGATTACACCAATAACAGCACTTCATCCTCAGTCATCCTACGGGACGCAAAAAGCCATAGGTGAGTTATTGGTTAACGACTATGCCCGTAAAGGCTTTGTTAAAGCTGTATCCGTACGTTTACCGACTATTTGTATTCGCCCTGGGAAACCAAACCTTGCCGCTAGCTCTTTCGTAAGCGGAATTATTCGTGAGCCTTTGAATGCTCAAGAATCAAATTGTCCTGTAGACCCTACGCTAAAACTTTGGATATCGAGTCCGTCTAGAGTGGTGGACAATATTCAATATGCAGGGCTAATGCCTTATGAGCAGTTAAATAATCTGTCCTATAGAACGCTTAATTTACCTGGTATTCAAACTACACCAGCTGAGATGATTCAAACAATGGACACTCTAATGGGTAAACAACTTTCTAATTATATTACTTATGAGCATGATGCGGGTATTGATCGTATTGTGAGTAGTTGGCCACAAAAAATTGATTGTACTAAAGAACTGGAGCTTGGATTTAAAGCAGACAGTAATTTCAAGGATGTATTACAACAATTTATTTCTGTTAACAATATGGAGATTGTCTAATGTTACCAACCTCAGTAATTGGACTAATAGTAGCCGTATCAGTCCTTGTTTTTCTTGTATTACGTACAAAAGTACATGTGTTAATTGCGATGTTAATTGCGGCATGTATCGCAGGTATTATTGGTGGGTTAAGTGTTGACGACACGATTGCGACCGTTAGCAAAGGATTTGGTGGAACATTAGGCGGTATAGGGATTGTCATCGGTCTCGGCGTTATGATGGGGGCTATTTTAGAGGCTTCTGGAGCAGGAGAAAGTATTGCCTATAATTTTATAAAGTGGTTAGGAAAAAAGAAAGAAGAGGCCGCTCTTGCTGTAACTGGCTATATTGTTAGCATCCCAATCTTTGTGGATAGCGCGCTTATCATTCTTTATCCAATTGCGAAGTCTTTGTCAAAAACGTCCAATCGCTCGATTTTAACGCTTACGGTTGCTCTGGCGGGCGGCTTGGTCGTAGCACATCACGCTATTCCGCCGACTCCAGGGCCTTTGGGCGTTGCTGGTATCTTTGGTGTCGATCTCGCCAGCATGTTAGGTTTTGGTTTGATGATCGCAGCGCCTTGTGTCATGGGTATTGTTTGGTATGCAAGATGGTTAGAAAAGCAGTTTCCTGAATTCATTCCAACCGAACATTTCTCGAAGTCTAGTGAGCAACTGATTAATGATCACAAAGAGTACATTGCAAGTAAAGAAGCGAAAGACCTACCATCTTTAAGTAAATCTATCGCTCCAATTATTATCCCTATTTTACTTATACTTGCGAAATCAGTGATGGGTTTATTAGAGGGGACTTTCGGTTTCGAAGGGCTGACTGCAACAACATTTGGTCAATTTATCGCTTTTATCGGCAGCCCTACTATTGCACTATCAATAGCGACGTTACTAGCGGTTTACACATTGGGTAATAACCTTACCAAAGAAGAAGCGAATGAAAAGATGGAACAAGGAATCTCCACTTGTGGCATCATTTTGCTAGTAACAGGAGCTGGTGGCGCGTTAGGTGCCGTATTGCGTGAAACGGGTGCGGGCGCAGAGATTGCTAACCAAGTTGCAGGGCTTCCTATTTCTGCGGTTATGATTCCATTTATTATTGCGACGTTAGTTCGTATTATTCAGGGCTCTGGTACAGTCTCCATGATAACCGCTGCTTCTATATCTGCCCCAGTTTTAGTGAATATTCCTGACGTGAACCTTTTATTCGCAGCGACGGCAGCTACGATGGGATCTCTATTTGCTGGCTACTTTAATGACTCGCTATTCCATATTGTTAATCGATTAATGGGGGTGACTGAGGTTAAGAAACAACTCATTATTTGGACTATTCCAACAACCATTGCTTGGGCTATTGGTGGTTCATTAGTCATGATTCTTAACTTATTCTTCGGAACTCATGGTTCAATCTTTGATCCCGTGTTACCACTTGCTGTACTTTTGGGGTGTGTTGCATTTACAAAATCTTACAGCGCTAAGCACGTCGAATTACAAGAGGTATAAAGGTTTACTTGTACTCTTCCATAAAGTAAAAACCTATCACAACATGTATTTTTATCAGATGGTTTAGAGATTGTTAATAGTATGAACGGCCCTATGTTTGGGCCGTTTTAGTTCTTATAAATAAACTATTTAACTTGAACCGATATAGGTTCCGTTTTCAACTTAATCAATATGAAATGGAATTGTTATTTCCCGCTTAGTAAGCGATTACCTATAAAGGATATATTCGAGTTTAACTCTAGTGATTTTACTCTAGCGAAGTAGGGTTACTTTATATAAGAGTCCAGTACTTTTAATACGACTTCCATATCTTTTTCACGTTGAGTTTTGTCTTCCTCAAGTACGACGTGTTCAAGTAAGTGACCTTTAATTACTTCTCGCATCAAACCATTTACTGCTCCCCGAATAGCGGCAATCTGCTGCAACACATCTTGGCATTCATGCTCTTCTTCCAGCATTTTTTTAAGTCCATTCACCTGACCCTGTATTTTACTGACTCGAGTGTTGAGCTTCTTTTGATCTCTGGTTGTATGCGACATGTCTTATCTTCTTTAAGTTACGGGCCGAGTTATTCTAACTGATAATGTAGCACTCAATTTATACTGGGGGGTAGTATTTAATACTAGGGGGGAGTATAGTTTGCGATAAATTAGAATCAACAACAGAGAACAACAATGGATTTTGTCGCGTTACTACAACAAGGTAATGGGTGGTTCTTTATTCCCAGTGCCATTTTGCTTGGCGCCTTGCATGGTTTAGAACCTGGGCACTCTAAAACGATGATGGCGGCGTTCATTGTCGCGGTGAAAGGAACGGTCAAACAAGCCGTGATGCTGGGTTTAGCTGCCACACTTTCTCACACTATAATTGTATGGTTAATCGCTGTTGGCGGGATGTATATTAGCCAGAAATTCACCGCTGAAGCGGCTGAACCATGGATGCAACTTATCTCTGGGGTCATTATCGTGACAACCGGCGTATGGATGTTTTGGCGGACATGGAGCGATGAGCGAGCTTGGAACAAAGCTCAGGATCATGCTCGCGACTGGACGACGCAAGTTGTGGATACAGGACATGGGCATGTTTCGCTTTCGATTACAGAGGAAGGGGAGCATCACCGTTTCCAGTTGCGAACACTCAGCGGTAAACCTTTAACTGCTGAAGGTATCAAGGTTTCGGTATCGAGTGATGGTTATCAACCTGCTGATATTTATCACTTTATAGAGCGTGATGGATACTTGGAATCGGCGTCTTGCATTGAAGTCTCTAATGGACTTTCTGTCACTTTGATCATCGGGCACCATGATCATACCCATGACTTTGATGTACATTTTCGTCCTGGTTCTCATTTAGAAAACGAAGATAAGGAATATCAAGATGCTCACGAACGCGCTCACGCTTTAGACATTCAAAAACGCTTTGAGAATCGAGACGTGACGAATGGGCAAATTCTGCTGTTTGGATTAACGGGCGGTTTGATTCCATGCCCTGCTGCGGTAACGGTTTTGCTTATCTGTTTGCAGCTTAAGGCAATGACTCTTGGTGCGACTTTAGTTGTGTCATTCAGTATTGGCTTAGCCTTGACTCTGGTTGCTGTTGGCGTTGTGGCAGCAGTGGGCGTGCAAAAAGCGACATCTAAATGGAGCGGTTTGAATGATGTTGCACGTCGAGCTCCTTACTTATCGGGCGTCTTGATCAGTGCAGTTGGTTTATACATGGGTATGCATGGATACATATCGCTGACGAGTTAAACTCTGTGGTAAAGATTCTTTTTCTTTCTTTTTGCATTGGTAATGGCTTAATGCCTTGGTTTGCCTATTTTTCTGCCGATTTTTGATTGATAATCACTCGATCTGACATCGCTGCCATATCTACAAACCAAGTCATTCTCGCTTCATCAAGCATCTCGTATTACAACCGCTGCGATTGTGGCTCTAATATTCGAATCTGAGATACTAAATGATAAAACGGGAGCACTGACCAAAGCGATCCCGATAGTCAAAACGCTAATTAGAACTCTTTTCTTTAATGTTCGATACCAATTTGGTCGCATAGTTAAATTTAACTATGTAAACGTTTCCTTTTTGCGTACTCGTCCCTTCGCCAAACCTCGTAGAAATGTGACGTTTTGAAGACTTTTTTCCTTCTGTCTAAAGTAATCGGGAACCAAGCAGATACATAGTTATAAAGTTATGTCTTGCTCTGCCAAACAGACCCAAAATGCAGTTTGGTTGGTTTTGGAGAAGAAAGGCTTAGCGCTCGATTAATGAGCATCAATTGAATTGTATTGAGACAATTATAATGAAAAGAATCATCTTATTAGCAGTCTGCGCCATGTTTGGTATTGCTGTCGTGGCGAGTATGGCATCAACGTACCTAATTTCGAGTCAGAAAATCGATGACATCATCTTAAACAAATCCCAAGTTCAAGCTGAGTTTCTAGCGGGAAATGCGAGTTATATTTTGGAGAACTCAGCCAATCCAATGCAAGATTTACAATCGCTTGTTGAGGGGCTGAAACAACGTTCAGACGTGAGTTATGCCGTTGTAATTGACCGTAACGTAACGGCAGTAGCCCACAGTGATAAGCACAAGCTGAACAAAACCTATAATGATGAATATACTGTTGAAGGCGCGACGAGAGGTGTTCAACAGTACTCAAAGTGGTATGCCGATGTCCAGAAAGTATGGGTGTTTGACATCATGGCACCAATTTATGTAGATGGTCAGTTATACGGTACTTTTGATATTGGTATTCCTATTACCGAAGTGAGCCAAGCGACGAATGGAATTATTACTTACCAGTTGATCTCTATGGTGGCGATCTTCGTTATGTGTGTTTTGATTCTGTCACTTCTGCTAAATAAGCTGATGAGACCGCTTTCTTCGCTTAAAGACGCTCTACAAGACATCTCAAAAGGAGACGGAGACTTAACCGTTCGTTTGCCAGCGAAAGGTAATGACGAAGTCGCGCAAATTTCTTCTGCTTTCAACGTTTTTGTTGGGAAAGTACATGAGATTATTACACAAGTTGTAAATACTGGTGTGGAGCTTAATAGTTCAGCTGTCGCTTTGCGTGGGCAATCTCAACAAGCGCTCACAAGAGGGCAAGAGCAGAACGAGCAAACCATGCTGGTTGTCACATCCATGAACGAAATGATTGCGACGGTCAATGAAATTGCCTCCAATGCTGCCGGAGCGGCAAATGCTGCGAGTGCAGCAAGTAATGAAGCGCAAGATGGCTACACGACGCTAGAAAGAACCAAAACGGCGATGACTAATCTTGAAAACGAGATGAACAGCACTTCCAACATTATCGTGAGTCTTGCTGAAAATACTCAGTCGATTGGTAGTATTCTAGAGGTGATTAGAGGTATTTCGGAGCAAACCAATCTATTGGCTCTCAATGCGGCTATCGAAGCTGCACGCGCTGGTGATGCCGGCCGAGGTTTTGCAGTCGTAGCTGATGAAGTTCGCAACCTAGCGACTAAAACGGCTCATTCTACCGATGAAATTGACAACATGATTCACCAGCTACAAACTGAAGCTCAAAGTGCGGTGAATTCAATGAGCAATAGTAAGACTCTTATTGAAGAAGGAACGGCAGAAACCGAGTTAGCTCGACAGGCTTTAGAAGCAATAGCTGCACAAGTGACGACTATTTCAGATATCAATACTCAAGTAGCAACCGCAACAGAACAGCAATCAACGGTAGCAAACGAAATTAATATGAACATGGATACCGTCAGCCACTCAGTGAAAAGTGCGCTAACAGCGAGTGAGCAACTAGAAGAATCAAGTCAACAACTCGCGGAGCTATCGCGAACACTCGATCGTCACGTAGGAGCGTTTAGAATCTAAACGCCAACTGACCCTCTTTAATAAAAGCCAGTAAATGTTAATTGCTGGCTTTTTTATTTGAAAAAATCGAGTCTCAAATCGCTTAGCGGTGTCTGTCCTTTCTAGACGATAAAACAGAATACGATAAATTAGTTGAGTAAAGCTTAGCTAGGCGTTAAGTTTTGCGTTTTGCTTTAAATGTTCAACAAACATAGATATTTTCTTCGCTACATGTTTTCTAGACGAGTAAAAGGCGTAAAGCACTAAATCCTCAGGTTCGTACTCTAGAGTGACGATTTCTAGCTCACCATTTTTGATCTCATTTTGGCATGACTCAATTGGCAATATTGCGTATCCAAGCCCTAATAACGCGCCATATCTGGCGAGATGACCGCTGTTTACTTTGAATGAAGATTGCACAGTTTGAGTAATATGGCCTCCAACAGGGTTTCTGAATACCCATGGTGCACCATTTACTGCGGTAAGCGTCGTGATGCAGGGAACATGACTTAGATCCGTAATTTTGTAAGGGGTGGCGTATTTCTCAATTAGTTGAGGCGCGGCTAAAATGGCACTGGGCCAGCGTTTTATCTCTCTCGCCACCCAGTTACTGTCTGACAAAGTCCCTCTATGAAAACTCAAAATGACATCAAGGCTGTCAATAACATCATCTTTAGGGTTTAGCGTTGTATCGCAAGACAAAGAGATTGACGGGTATTGCGTGCAAAAGGTGACAACCGCTTTGGCCAGTACAGGTGTGTCTGGCATAAGAATTCGCAGTTCCCCTGTTACCGTGTGCGAGTGGCGCGTTACCGTTTCTAGTGCGGCGTTGAGTTGCTCCAATAACGGACGAGTGCTGCTATAGAGCTCTTCTCCAGCCTCGGTAGGCGTCATTCGCCTTGTTGTTCTATTGAACAACCTAATGTTTAACTTTTCTTCAAGCAGGGCAATGTGTCGGCTGATATTTGATGTTGGTATATTCAAACACTCAGCGGCTCGCTTAAAGCTGTTGTTCTCATAAACACAGTGAAAACTTTTTAACCAGATTTGGTCAACGTTATCAAACATTTCATTATCCCACTTTATTGGATTATCAAGCCAGCATATCGCACTTTATCCCTGTACTAAGTTACATACAATTTTATTTACAAGTTTAAGCGAACAAACAACGAGATATCGCGCTAGAACGTAATCAATAGTGGTGAATTTATGAGCTGGTTAGAACGGTTATTTGAGAATAAAAATATAATAGGTTCGCGCAAAGCGTCTATCCCTGAGGGCGTTTGGACAAAGTGTCCTGAGTGTGAACAAATACTTTATAGTGCCGCGTTAAAAGAAAATTTGGAAGTATGCCCTAAATGCTCATATCACATGAGAATGGCTGCGCGTCAAAGGTTGATCTCTTTTCTGGACCATGGAACACAACAAGAGTTGGCAAGTGAGTTGGAGCCACAAGATATTTTGGGTTTTAAAGACTTAAAGCGATATAAAGAGCGAATTGCTTTAGCACAGAAAACGACTGGAGAAAAAGATGCGTTGGTGGTGATGGAGGGCAAGTTATTGGGTCTGCCTGTTGTTGCGTGTGCATTCGAATTCTCTTTCATGGCAGGCTCGATGGGCGCAGTGGTTGGCGAGAAGTTTGTCCGAGCAGTTGAAAGCGCAATTAATACAAAATCTGGGTTAGTATGTTTTTCCGCTTGCGGAGGGGCGCGCATGCAAGAGTCTTTGGTGGCACTCATGCAAATGTCAAAAACCAGCGCCGCGTTAAACCACTTATCTGAGCACAGATTACCCTATATCTCAGTATTGACGGACCAAACTTATGGTGGCGTCTCGGCGAGTTTAGCCATGTTAGGAGACATCAATATTGGTGAACCTAAAGCAAGTATTGGCTTTGCGGGAAGACGGGTCATTGAGCAAACGGTACGTGAAAAGCTACCAGACGAGTTTCAGCGAAGTGAATTTTTACTAGCGCATGGTGCGCTAGATATGATTGTCGATAGACGTGAAATGCGCGATCGCGTTGGCCGCTTACTGGCTAAGTTAACCAACGCGAGGGTGGTCTCAGAATAGGTTGTATTAAAGTTAGACTTAGTACTTGCGTTTATTGAGCCGTAATCATTACAAACCGTTCATTTTGCTCCCATCTTGGTTCCGCATTCATTAGGCTGAGATCCAACGCCGTTTGGTATGGGTCAACAGCAAAATGGTCGCTTACTAACCCCCAGAGCATCCAGTTGATTGCGGTTTCATTCTCGGTAAGCTCTTCGAGTGGCGCTTGGAGGAAAAAGTACTCATCTTCGCCATCGTAACCGAGCCGATCATAGATAATGTAGCGTAGCTCTCGATCCAAATCATGTTGGAGGTTGATTGAGTCGTACAGTTGCTCTTCTGTTGGGCCATTCTCATGGTGATAAACATTGCGTTTTGACTCTTTGCGTAAAGTACCTGCGCCAGTTTCAATGCTTACTTTCTTTTGTGAGTGTTGCTCAAGAACTTGAATGATTTCATCCTCTAGTTGATCGAGTTTACTCAGCAAAACTTGATTGTTTATGTCACCAGCGGGGGAGGCCATCGTTTGGAAGGCTTTCACTCTCTCGTAGACTGCTTTCCCGTGAGGAAGGGCTGCAAAACACTGTTCTTGGAGCGCTTCATTGGCTTGCCAAATGCCCGAGTAGAGCTCGTAATCATGTGTATATGGTGGAAGCTCTTCAGTATCTTCCCCTAATAATTCTCGCCAGTGCTTTTGCCACTGTTCTTCTTTTGCGTGTTTTACACGCGCGTATTGCTTAACCCAGCGGTTACGAAGTTTTACCCCAAAAATGGCAAGTCCCCATGGAGCGAGCAAATAAAAATAATAGTGAGAAGAGTTATCCCAAAAGTAACCGTAAACGTAAACACCAAAAGCAAGCACCCAAGTTCCAATAGTACAAGCAATAACCCCGGACATTATTGATGATTGGCGCTTTGTTTCTCTTAATGTATTACCTTCAGAACATAACCAAAAAATGCCGCCAAAAACAAAGGCAAACGTTGTCATGAAGTAGGCAATCCCCGTTCCCAAAAATCCCCAAAGTGACATGTATTATCCCTAGCCAAATATCTGCTTTATTCACTCATCAATGACTCGAGGAGTAAATGTGTTTGATTTGGCGGAGAATTTACCATTAATGCCAACCTTTTGATATGCACTCGATGACTTATTGGGAATGAGTCACAAATAAAAATAGATGGTATCAAGCATCAAAATTTAATTTAGAACCTTTGATTGTCGTGAACTCTATCTGGAAGAGTTAAGGGGGGCGTTTAAGGGCAATTTTCCTCATAAAGTCGTTATTTAGAAAAAGGTAAATTAATGTTTTTATTGATAATTGTGAGTTTTTGGGGAGTGGGATTGCTCCCATTTAATTAGAGTAAAAGACCTATTTTTGGGAGCGGTTTCATAAATTTTATGACACTGATTTCACTGTTTGAGCTGTAAAGAATATAAACCCCCACTCAATGTATGTTAATAATCAATGAGTGTTGTTATGTCTCATATCCGTTTTTTCCCGCGCCATCGTTTGGCGCTTGCTTGTATGCTAGCGAGTGTGTCTGGCTTCTCTTTTGCACAAAATCAGTGTGCTGTTGCTGATTTACAACAATCGCGAGATCTGGCTACTGCCGTTTCTGGTGCTGAGTATGATTGCTACCACGCTTGGTTTTCAGCACCTTCAGAAACGCTGAATGATATCTATAGTGAAGCGAGCCTAAGCCGTATCCAAGTCGCGCTGGATCAAGAAATCGCTCGCTATCGTGGTGAAGCAGATCAAGCTCGTATTCTAGAGAACCTAGGCGAATTTATTCGAGCGGCCTACTACGTTCGCTACAACGCTGGTACTGGTACACCTGAGTTTTCGCAAGCGTTGAGTCAGCGTTTTGCTCAGTCGACGAACCTATTCCTAAACAACCCTCATGCTTTGGATCAAGGTCGTGAACAAGTTGGTGCAATGAAGAGCCTGACTTTGATGGTTGATAACGTTAAGCAGTTGCCGCTGACCATGGATAGCATGATGGCCGCGTTGATGCACTTTAATCGTGAAACCGCGCAGGACACGCAATGGGTCGATGGTTTAAACAACTTGTTCCGCTCTATGGCAGGCCATGCGGCGAACGATGCGTTCTACCGATACATGGCAAACAATACACACCATATTGATACGTTGGTGAAATTCGCATCTGATAATGCTTGGGCATTAGATACGGATGCAAGCTTTATCGTTTTCAATGCATTACGTGAAACTGGTCGTTTGCTCGCGAGCCCAGATCAGGAGACCAAACGCAAAGCATTGGCAGTAATGCAACAGGTGATGCAGCGTTATCCACTGGGTAGTGAGCATGACAAACTATGGCTTGCTGCCGTTGAAATGATGAGCTACTACGCACCAGAAGGCCTAAATGGTCTGAATATTGAGCAAGCCAAGCAAGATTTAGCTGCACGTGTAATGCCAAATCGTTTTGAATGTCAGGGACCTGCCATTATTCGCTCTGAAGATCTGACTGATGCTCAAGCAGCGAAAGCGTGTGAAGTGCTAGCGGCAAAAGAAGCCGACTTCCATCGAGTTGCGAATACGGGTAATCAACCTGTCGCTGATGATTTGAATGATCGTGTTGAAGTGGCGGTATTCGCGAGTAACGCTAGTTACGTTGATTACTCTTCATTCCTATTTGGTAATACAACGGACAACGGTGGTCAGTACCTAGAAGGTGACCCTTCAAAAGCGGACAATACTGCCCGTTTCGTCGCTTATCGCTACGCGAATGATGAAGATCTCTCTATCTTGAACCTAGAACATGAATACACGCACTATTTAGATGCACGATTTAACCAATACGGTTCGTTCAGCGATAACTTGGCTCATGGTCATATTGTTTGGTGGCTAGAAGGTTTTGCTGAATATATGCATTACAAGCAAGGTTACCAAGCTGCGATTGAGCTGATTGCAGATGGTAAACTGAGCCTTTCCACTGTGTTTGATACCACGTACTCTCACGATACCAATCGTATCTATCGTTGGGGTTATCTAGCTGTTCGATTCATGTTAGAAAATCATCCACAAGACGTCGAAAGCTTGTTGGCATTGTCGCGCTCTGGCCAGTTCGAACAATGGGCACAGCAGGTGACGTCTTTAGGTCAACAATACGATGCTGAGTTTGAACGTTGGTTGGACACATTAAAAGTGGAACCTGAGCAACCTGATACAGACCCAGAGGAGCCAACAGAACCAACAAGCCCTGAAGCACAAGTGACTGAATTGACGGCGAACCAAAGCCTTCAGCTCAGTGGCGAAGCATACAGCGAAAAACTGTTCTACGTTGATGTTCCAGCCAACACCGTTAACTTCAATGTATCTATTGAGGGTGCGGGTGATGCGGATCTTTACATGAGCTACAACAAAGTCGCGCATTACTATGATTTCGAAATGAGTCAATATGCTGATGGCAGCAATGAAGAGATTGTGTTTGAACCAGAGCAAGATGGTTACGTTAAAGCGGGTCGTTACTACATCAGCTTAACTGGACGTGATAGCTATGACTCAGTGAATCTTGTGGCTGCGTTAGAAGTGGAAGCGCAAACACCGCCAACCCAAGTGCAAGATGATTTAGCACCTGTGGTATTAGAGTCTGGTGAAGCCAAAATGCTTACCGTTCACAAGCAGCGTTATGCAGCAGTTTATGTGCCTGAAGGTGTTGAAGAGGTTCGTGTATGGCTAACGGCCCACTCTCAAACTGGTAATGTCGATCTATACGCGAGTAGGGAGCATTGGCCTACAGTAGAGCAGCACGAGTATGCGTCCAACTATGCAGGCAGCAATGAATACCTTGCGATTCCTGTTACTGAAGTAGGGTACGTGCACTTCGCTCTTCAGGCTCCAGAGCAAGGCGATGACGTTGAAATGCTAGTGCACTTCAACTAAAAATTCGATTAACTAAAGTCGAGATAAAACGTCGCTGATACAGCGGCGTTTTTGTTTATATCGGACACGATTATGAACAAACAGCGGCGAATGCTAGTTAATCGGCTGGTTTATCGAGTTATCAGTTGCCCTTTTTCTAAACGGCTTTAGGTTTGTATTGCAATTTACCGCGTACATAAACTTTTTTAGCGATGCGTTCTGTGACCTAGCTTCTGATTTGTGCTTCCCAAATGGATACAATATATATGCACCCCGTGCAATAAAGTGAAAAGGGAAAGACATGAAAACGCTTATTTATGAAACGTTGATTAGCCTTGCTAACCAAGAACCAGAACAACATGCAAGAATCCGACAAAATCTCTATGAACAGTTGGATCTGCCGTTCGATAAGCAGCTGGCTTTGTATTCTTGTGCCCTTGGTCCTGCAAGTTCAGGTAAGTTGGAGAGCAGTCAAGGCATTAACAACGCGGTAGATTGCGCAGTTAAACTGCTTGAAACTCCTGAGCGCTAATTCACTCGTTGTTTTAATCACGGCCCGATCCCCAAGGGCCGTTTTTAATTGCGGTTAAATTGATTTCAACGTTGTTATTACTCTGCTCTTTCCGCTAGCACTTCTTTGAATGCAAACATGCCGTTTAATGCCGTGGGAAACCCTGCGTAGACGGACATCTGCAAAATGATCTCTTTAATCTCATCCTCGCTACAGCCTACATTCAGCGCTGCATTTAAGTGCACTTTTAGTTGCGGCGCGCAATTCCCCATTGCCGTTAGCGCGGCGACGGTTGCGATTTCTCTCGATTTTAGGTCTAAGCCCGGGCGAGCATAAATATCGCCAAACGGATACTCAATGGTGTACTGAGCTAAATCTGGACAAATATCTTGTAAGCTTTCGATGACATTATGACCAGCGTCGCCATCAATTTGAGAGAGTAGTTCTAATCCTTTGTTAAAGCGCGATTGTTCCATCGGTATGTTCCTAGTGAATAAATGTAAACACACCTTAATCGTTAGAGTTAACTCTAAGTCAACGAACTTTTCCACTTGTATACAAGGCAATTTTTTCTTCTAGAGCCGATAAGTGCTTTTTCTGTTGCTCAATGTGGCGTTTGAGGTTTTCTTGGTGTTGTTCTAACAGGGCTTGACGTTGTGGTACAGATTGAGAGCCGACTTCCCTTAATTTGGCATACTCTAGAATCTCTTCAAGTGGCATTGCAGTTTCTTTTAAACGCTTAACAAAGCTTATCCAGTTTAGATCTTTCGAACTATACATTCGATGTCCACTCGCGTTTCTATGGACATGTTTAAGTAAACCGATTTTTTCATAGTATCGAAGTGTATGAGCAGATAGCCCGACGAGGTCAGAAAATTCTTTGATATTCATTATTATCCTCCAAGGTAGAGCATACCCCATAGAGATAAGCTAAGTTTCGCATTTTGAAGTCATTTCGGGACAGATACAAACAGAAATCTTTAGTCTTTTAACGCTAGGTATGGTGATTTACTGGATTTTTGAAACGCGCCAAACGTGATCCATCTGCCAGTTTCGTTTTATTAACAATTGATTACTCAACGGGTTGGCTTGGCTATTTTTATCCTTTGGGCCTATTTTAGGGCGTACATAGGTCTTATGTTCTATCTTTTTAAATTTAAGTTTTTGTTAATCAAAACAATGCCTTAGTTTTATGTTGGTCTGTTCGGGTTGTATGTCGTGTGCCCGTTATTCACTCAGAACGATTTATCGCTGTGCAATGGATGAGTCGCTACGCCTTCGATTTCAGCCTTGAGTTAGTGCTAAAAGGGTGAGTGCCTCTGATGAATAGCTTTTATAATTTCGATTATTGAATTCACTCACAAAAAAATGCAAACAAGTAATCGTGAGTGGAAACGAGCAGGAGAACAACATGAGTGGCTCACAGGAAACACAATCATTCGGTGCAAACGTTATCTTACATGCGTTTGATTGGAAGTATGCTGACATTGCCCAACGAGCAAAAGAAATCCGCGAGCTTGGTTATGGCTCTGTGTTGGTTTCGCCACCAATGAAAAGCGCACACGATGAGCGCTGGTGGCAGCGTTATCAACCACAAGATTATCGTGTTATCGATAATGCTTTGGGTGATACCAAAGATTTTATTCATATGGTTCGTGAACTGGAGCAAGTTGGTGTGTGGGTTTATGCCGACGTAGTGTTTAACCATATGGCAAATGAGGCCCACCTTCGCAGAGACCTTCAGTACCCAAGACAAGAGGTCTTGGAGGAATACCAGAACAACAAACAGAAATATCAGTCGCTAGCGTTGTTTGGCGATCTATCTCAACCACTTTTTGATGAAGAGGACTTTGTTGAAGCATTCGGCATCAAAGACTGGAAAGATAAGTGGCAGGTTCAAAACGGACGTATCACAGGTGGGCCAACCGATCCTGGCTTGCCAACTCTTCGTGTTTGTGACCATGTCGTTGAGCAGCAGCGAGCGTACCTAAAGGCGCTGAAAGCTATTGGTGTGAAAGGTTTTCGTATTGACGCTGCGAAACACATGACGTTAGAGCATCTTAAGCGTGTTTGGACAGACGACATCACGCGGGATGTGCATATATTTGGTGAAATTATTACCGATGGCGGTGCGACGGAAGAAGAGTATCAGCTGTTTCTTGAGCCGTATCTACAGGAAACTCGCCTAGGTGCGTACGATTTCCCTTTGTTCTCAACCATGTTTAAGGCGTTTGCTAAAAAGGGCAGCTTCAAGTCTCTGATTGATCCCTATTGTTTTGGTCAGGCTTTGTCCCCCGGTCGTGCGATTACATTTGCTATCACACATGATATTCCTAACAATGATGTCTTTCTTGATCTCATCATGGACGAGGAAAACGAATGGTTAGCTTATGCCTATATTCTAGGCCGAGATGGCGGTGTGCCGTTGATTTATACCGACTTAAACACCAGCGGTATTAAAGGTAAAAATGGTCAGCCAAGGTGGCAAGGTGCATGGAGCGATCCGAGAATGGCAAAAATGATCCAGTTCCATAATATGACGCATGGCGAGCCGATGAGTGTTCTTGAAGGTAACGATGGCATGCTCGTACTTAAGCGAGGTGACAAAGGTATTGTGGTGCTTAATAAATCACAGCGTCAACAGTCTTTGACATTAAAAACGGATGGCAATTGGGTTGATTTGATGACAGAACAAATCATTCCAACTGACGGTAAGTTAATCGTACCATCTAAGTCGTCGATGTTACTTGTCGCGAACTAGAAGATGTACACACCGAGCTTAGCAACTTCGGTGTGTATGTTTTTCATCGTCATTCACGTTCTGCTGAAGTTCAATAGAAACTCAAACTCTCTCGTTTTTGCTAGAAATTTATGAGCACTCGTTAACGCAACATTCTGCTTTTAAAAAACCAATTACGTCATCTAAGCACTGATACTCTGCAACACAAAAAAGGGTTCTACCCTCGCGGCGCTGGGTGAGAAGACCAGCTGAAGCAAGGCTCGAGATATGATGAGAGAGAGTGGATGCTGGAATGCCAAGCTTTTCTTGTACGCCGCCTACCGCGATACCTTTGTATCCCGCTTTGACGACTTCTTTGTAAATACTTAAACGAGTCGGATGCCCTAACTCTTTTAGTGCTTTAGCAACGGCTTCAAGCTCCATACTGACCTCTAAAGAATGACCACAGTAATTTTGTTTCGATAATAGGGAAAGTCTCGGTAAATGCCAACTATTACGATCTCAGAACAATTTAAATCAGATGAGATTCATACTGGCTCTGCCTTCATGACAACAATTGTCTGTTCTAATGAGACAGATCAATCTTCATTATTATTTCACGCCACGTTCAAAATCCCTCGTCTACACTCAATGTTGAGTTGTCAGTTGGCAGACCAAGGAGGCGGCCATGATTGCGGTTCATAGAGATTATTGTTTGTCTAACAGTTCGGAGTTACATGCCCACGTTAAAGTCAATCCTGTCGGTAAATTAGAAGTTGAGATTGTTGAACTTCAAGAGCGCCACACCACAGAGTTTGATGATTTGTCTTTTGAGAGTCGTGGGTGTGAAACTCGAATCTGTGGTAAAGAAGACACAACTCCGTGGCAGTTCAATCTTGCAGTTACTGATGCGTTAGAGCTTTCTCATTTAGTGGAAGAAGCAAACGAAGAGTATGAGATTTTAATGAATGATCTTATGTAATATCGAGAAGATCATTTTATCCTGCACGGCGTGTGGCTCTGTACTGAAAAAATAAAAACCTCCCAAGTGGGAGGTTTTTAATATGGAGTGCGTTATCGTTGGATAGGCTCTTCTCTTGGTGGTGTTAGCTCTTGGACATTATCTTCATTAAAGTCATCGGCGTAACCTTTAGGTGGCGGTGTCCAACCTCGTTCTGACCGCGATAGTTTGTCATGACGATCTTTTTGCATCTCTTCCGCCATTTTCTCCTCTAACTGAATAAACAGTTGTCGGAAATTGTTGTCATAGCGTTCACCTTCAGAATCATCTTCCCAAGCTTTGTAGAGTATTTCTGACTTACGTGCTTCAACACGCTTATATGTCGCCTTCTGTTGTTCAACAAAGAAGGGGTGAATGCCAAGTGCTTTCATTGTGTGACCGCCCATCTCCAATGCAGAATGGTAGGTCTCTGATTCAATAATATCAGCTCCCGCTTGACGCAAAAGATAGCCATGTCCACGGTCAAAGGCACGTGCAATCACTGTTACTTTTGGGTACGTGTGCTTAACGTACTTCACCAGTTCTACACTCGATTCTTGGTTATCAATCGCCACAACCAACGCAGCGGCGTGCTCAATGCCGGCTGTATGTAGCATATCTGGTCGAGTCGCGTCGCCAAAATAGGCGCGAGTGCCAATCTGGCGCATGTTATCGACTTGGTCAGATTGATGGTCAAGTACCACGGTAGTCACGCCGTTTGATACCAATAGGCGATTCACTATTTGTCCAAAGCGGCCGATGCCGGCGATGATCACCGTGCCTGTTTCCTCAATCGTATCGCTTTCGCGTTCATTTGACTGGCTTTCAAAGCGCGGCAGAATCACTCTATCAAACAGAATAAACAAACCTGGTGTCAGGAACATCGAAATCGCAACCACTAACGCAAGAGTTTGTGAAAGTTCAAATGGGATGACGTGGTTTTGCACTGAAAAGCTTAGAAGCACAAAGCCGAATTCACCTGCTTGAGCCAAGCTTAGGGTAAACAGCCAGCGGTTGCTGCCTTTCACCCTAAATATCAGTGCAAGAATAAACAGCACCAAGGCTTTCAAAACCATCACGCCAATGGTCAATGCCATGACCAACCAGAAATCACCAAAAAGGACCGAGAAGTTGATCCCTGCGCCAACGGTAATAAAGAACAGACCTAACAATAAGCCTTTAAATGGTTCGATGTTGGATTCTAACTCGTGGCGGAATTCACTGTTCGCCAATACAACGCCAGCCAAGAAGGTTCCTAAGGCAGGAGATAAGCCCACTAAGCTCATCAGCGCAGCGATACCAATGACCAGCATTAGTGCAGTTGCGGTAAAGATTTCTCGCAAACCAGAGCTAGCCACATAATTGAGCAGAGGTCGACTTAAAAAGTGTCCACCAACGACGACGATTGCAATCGATGCTGTGATTACGATGCCGTATGCCCAGCCGGGCAACCCCGCAACGAGGCTTAATTCTTCATGGTGCGCTGCGGCTGTTTGAGCCGCGGACTGTGCCTGTTCAATTAATTCAGGTAAGGCCAATAGAGGAATGAACGCCAACATTGGTATCACTGCAATATCTTGAAAAAGCAACACGGAGAAAGCGTTTTGTCCACCTTCCGTCTTCGTTAATCCTTTTTCGCTAAAAGTTTGCAAAACAATCGCAGTAGAAGAGAGGGCGAAGATCAAACCTATGGCTAAGGCTATGGTCCAAGGCTGGTCAAAGTACAAGGCAATACCCATAATCGCCGCGACGGTACCACCGACTTGCAGACCTCCTAAACCCATTAAGCGATTGCGCATCGCCCACAACATTTTGGGTTCGAGCTCTAAACCGACGAGAAACAGCATCATCACCACGCCAAACTCGGCAAAGTGCTGTATTGTTGTTGTTTCTTCACCGACTAAACCGATAATTGGGCCAATGACCACACCTGCGATGAGATAGCCTAAAACGGACCCAAGTCCCAAACGCTTAGCAAGTGGGACTGCAATTACAGCAGCAATCAAATATACGAAGGCTTGTAAGAATATCCCTGTCATGAAGCCTCCTTAATGAGCTCTGGCAATGCGCTGTTAAGCTTGATTAATGACGCCGCAGCTTCAACATCCAACCTATCTTCGACTAAAGCTGTTAGCAGGCTCTTGTACCGCTCAACATGACGAGGGATTCGCCCTTCTTCATCTGCTGTACGTGCGCCAAACATCGCGAGAGGGGCAATGTAGTTCATGCCGGTCAGTGCGGACATTTGTTCAATAGGCGCAAGCAGTTGACGAATCGTAAAGTGGTTGTAGCCCTCTGCCTTATAAGCTTCTTCTTTGCCCCCTGCAGACAGCACACAAAGCATGGTCTTGCCTTGCAGTGCTGTGCCATCTGTACCGTAAGCAAAGCCATATTCCAAAACCAGATCTTGCCACTCTTTTAAAATCGCAGGCGTTGAATACCAATATAGTGGGAATTGGAAAATCACCACGTCATGCTCACGTAAGCGTTGCTGCTCACGGTCGATATTAATATCGAAACGAGGGTATTCGCCATAGAGATCAACACATGTCACGCCTTCAATTTTTTGAGCTTCTTTGAAAAGTGGAGTATTCACTTCTGAACGATGCTGGGAAGGATGAGCAAAGAGAATGAGTACTTTTTTATTTGCCATAGGGATCCTTGCTATCTAAATAACCATGCCCAGTAGGAGCGCGGGTTGGTTAGAAAATGTAACTCATAAATGATCGCCAAGCTAGTTTGGAAAACTGTTTAAGCTGTTTCAATATCAATAAAAAAACCACCAAATAAATTGGTGGTTTTGGGAAGTGTTACGTTTTACTAATCATGAATAGGGACGACTAGAATATCCACCGGTGACTTGTTAATTAAGTGTCTGGAGTAAGAAATAATCTTGCTCCAGAAATCTTGGTGGTGGCCACAAATCAGAAGATCCACTTCTTGCTCTTTAATGGTGACCTCTAATTTATCAGCTAAGTCGCCAGTACCTACGAAGAAATGTTTAAGTGGGTAATCCATGTAATCACTAAATGTTTTTAAACATTCCATTGAATGCTCATTCAACGGCCTTTGATCCGGGTTTTCTTTAATGTCTACAAGCTCACGATAGATTTCTCCGTGCGTACCATCAATATGAATAAAGGAGATATCGGAGTCGAGATAGTTTGCCATTGATACCGCTCTGTCGATAAGCACGGTGCTTTCATCTGACAGTTCGAGTGCAACAAGGATATGTTTGTATTTCATAACCACGCCCTTATGTGGATTATCTTTACCCTAAGCATAGTATGGCTTGGATAAAAATTGTGTTGCTAAGATCTCGAAATTGTTCAAAGACTTGTTAAAAAGTTAATGTGATATAACAACTTACTGTGAAACTTTCTTTTTGTTCACATTTGGTTAGAAAGCTTGCTTTTTGAACAAAAAAGCGGCTACACTCTGTGCATCATTTCTCTAGGAGATTACGCCAACATGAAGAACTAAACCTGTCATCCATATTTTTACTTATTTTTTGGATCTGCAGGGTTAGTAGGCGTAGCTCACTTTCCGATATTTCTTTGCAACAAGACGACTTTTTGATTTGACGTATATCGTCGAGCTTTACATAGAGCTTAATGCGTTTGTGCACGCGTTTTGTTGCCATTTCAAATCATAGCTACGGCTGTTGTCCCTGTCATACAGGAGGCAAATTATGCCAGTTTTACAAGCTTTTAATGTTAGCCATCAGTTTGATAATGGCGATACGCTATTCCAGTCTATTTCTTGTTCCATGACTAAACGACGTGTTGGTTTGGTTGGGCGCAATGGCATCGGCAAGTCGCTTTTGGCTTCCATTTTAGCGGGAGAAACTCAGCCTGCCAGCGGTGTTGTGACTGCTCCCTCTTCTTTCATGATGTATCGCCAGCAGCCGTCTGATCTGCTTTCAGGTCAGCAATCGATCGCCCAGTTTCTGGGCAAAGATGCGGTCTTGCATGCTTTAAAGCAGATTGAACAAGGTGATGTTTCTGAACATTGGTTCGAACTGGTTGGTGAGCAGTGGGATATTGAATTAAAACTCAAACAGCAGCTCGCTGCGATGGGATTACCGCAAGACCCTGATTTCTCTTGTGCTCGGCTCAGTGGTGGTCAGTTGGCACGTTTGCAGCTATGGCAGTTGTTTGAAAACGAAACGGAGCTTTTGATTCTCGATGAACCATCCAATCACCTCGATACCCAGGCGAAACAATGGCTGATAGAGTCTATGACGCATTTCAGCGGCGCGATTTTACTCATCAGTCACGATCGTGAGCTGCTGCGAGAGATGGAGGAAATTTGGGAACTCTCGGGCCTAGGCTTACAAGTTTTTGGTGGAAATTACGATGTGTACGCCGAGAAAAAACGCACTGAACTGCAAGCGATCGAGAGGCAGTTAGCGCAAGTCGATAAACAGAAAAAACGGTTAGCCGAGCAAGCCCAGAAAAATCGCGAAAAAGCAGACCAACGCGCCGCGCAAGGGAACAAACTGCGCAAAGAAGGCAGTCAGCCCAAAATTTTGCTTGATGGAAAAAAGGATAGTGCGACCGCCAGCGCCTCAAATCGCAATAAGAATGAGCAACTCAGACAAGCGCATTTACAAGCCAAAGAACAGGCGTTGCAATTGCGACATGAGCAACTCAAGGCGCAAAAGCTTTATCTTACAGATAATCCGAACCGTTCGCGAAAAGTATTGTCGATACAAGAAGGTATATTACCTTTTGGGAATTCTACACCTATCACGTTGCAGATTTTTGCGAACGACAAAGTCCATCTCAAAGGGAAAAATGGCTGCGGAAAATCAACCTTGTTAAAGACGTTGCTTGGCGAGTTATCGTTGCAGAGTGGTGAGCTGAAAGTGAATACGCCTTTGTATTATCTCGACCAACATTTTGGTGCAGTGAATCCAAATCTTTCGTTACTTGAGAACGTAATGGAGAGCTGCCAAGAGATGACGGAAAGTGAAGCGAGGACCTTATTGGCCGGGATCGGTTTTCGTCGAGATGCAGTGTTTCGATTGGGGCGCCTACTGAGCGGTGGCGAGAAGATGAAGCTCGCGATGCTGATAGTCAGCCACCAAAATTCTCAGCCTTTGCTGCTGCTTGATGAACCAGATAACCATCTCGACCTCGAGTCAAAAATAATGCTTAGTCAGGCGTTAAATACATACAAAGGTGGATTTGTTCTGATCAGTCACGACCAAGATTTCGCTTCTGAGTCTGGGGTTTTGCGCCAAATCGAGCTGACTTAGACGAAAGAGAGTAAACGCCATCGTAGCTCTTCAGTATTGTTCCCAAGTTCTACACCGCCACTTACTAGTTTGTAGAACTGGAAGGAAATGAGGGAGTTAGGATGGCTTTCACAACTCGTTTAATGAAATTAGATTCATTTTGTCGATATATAGTAGAGTTCTGATGTATTGCACAAAAAGACAACAGAAAAATAAAAAGGAATTTCATGAAAAAGAATACCCTAGCACTCACAACGGCTCTCGTACTCGGAAGTGTGTTGTCTGTGGCGTATGCAAATGAAGCGGCGCAATCGTCGGTTGAACAGGTAAGCCCCAAAGCCATCACGTATCCAACCACACAAAAAGTGGATGTTGTCGATGACTACTTTGGTACAAAAGTGAGTGATCCTTATCGCTGGTTGGAAGACGATCTCAGCCCAGAAACCGCAGAATGGGTTAAGGCACAAAATGCAGTGACGTTTGATTATCTGTCGAAAATCCCTTACCGCGAGCAGATTGAAGAGCGCATCACTAAGCTCATGGACTACGAAAAGCAAAGCCAACCGTTCAAAGAGGGTAAGTTCACTTATTTCTACAAAAATGACGGGCTACAAAACCAAGATGTGCTTTATCGGCAGTTAGGTGATGGCGAAGCAGAAATTTTCCTCGATCCAAATACTTTTAGTGAAGATGGCACCACATCGTTAGCGGGAGTGAGCTTTTCACGAGATGGATCTTTGGTTGCATACAGCATTTCGGAAGGCGGTAGCGATTGGCGCAAAGTCATTGTGTTAGACACAGAAACCAAAAAGCCAGTCGGTGAAACGCTGGTGGATATTAAGTTCAGCGGCATCAGTTGGCTCGGCAATCAAGGTTTCTATTACTCAAGTTATGACAAGCCACAGGGGAGTGAACTCTCCGCGAAGACAGATCAACACAAGCTCTACTTTCATAAGCTTGGGACGAAACAAAGTGAAGACCAACTGATTTTCGGCGGGTTTGAGGAAGAGAAATACCGTTATGTTGGCGGCTATACGTCGGATGATGAACGCTACTTGTTTATCTCAGCCAGCGTATCGACATCGGGTAACAAACTGTTCTTTAAAGATCTGAGTAAGCCAAACAGCCCACTTAAAACCATTTTAGATAACACCAGTTCTGATACTTGGGTAATAGACAACCAAGGCACGAAGCTGTACTTGGTTACGAACCTTAACGCGCCGAACAAACGCGTCGTGACGGTGGATGCGAGTCAGCCGCAGCCCAAAAACTGGAAAGATTTGATCCCTGAAACAAAGAATGTGTTACGCGTTTCTACCGCGGGTGGCAATTTGTTTGCGAGTTATATTGTTGATGCGATCTCGATGGTGAAGCAATACGACATGAACGGCAAACTCATCCGAGAAATCAAATTGCCTGATATTGGCAGTGCATACGGTTTCTCGGGTAAAAAAGAAGAAACCGAAGTCTACTATTCTTTCACCAACTACAAGATGCCAAGCACTACGTATCGTCTGAACATCAAAGATGGTGATAGCGAGGTGTACTACAAATCTAAAGCGCCATTTGATCCAGCTTTGTATGACTCTCGCCAGGTGTTTTACACCTCAAAAGACGGAACAAAAGTGCCGATGATCATCACCTATAAAAAAGGGACACCGATGGACGGCAGTGCACCAACCATCCTATATGGTTATGGCGGTTTCAACATTAGCCTCACACCATCTTTTAGCCCGACACGTGCAGCTTGGTTGGAGCTTGGTGGTGTTTACGCGGTAGCGAACATTCGTGGCGGTGGGGAGTATGGTAAAGAGTGGCACAACGCTGGCATTCAAATGCAAAAGCAAAATGTGTTTGATGACTTTATTGCGGCGGCTGAATTCCTAATGGATGAAAAGGTAACGTCATCAAACAAGTTAGCCATTAACGGTGGATCGAATGGTGGCTTGTTAGTGGGGGCAGTTATGACGCAACGTCCAGATCTGTTTAAAGTGGCGCTGCCAGCAGTCGGCGTACTGGATATGCTGCGTTACCATACTTTTACCGCAGGTGCTGGTTGGGCGTATGACTACGGTACGGCAGAGCAAAGTAAAGAGATGTTCCAATATCTGAAAGGTTATTCGCCAGTGCACAATGTAAAAGCGGGGGTGGAATACCCAGCAACATTGATTACAACCGGTGATCATGATGACCGTGTTGTTCCTGCTCACTCATACAAATTTGCTGCTGAGTTGCAATCGAAGCAAGCGGGTTCAAATCCGACTTTAATTCGCATCGAAACCAATGCAGGACATGGTGCAGGCACACCAACGCGTAAAATAATTGAGACAAATGCAGATATTTATAGTTTTGCACTGTTCAATATGGGAATAGAGAAACTGCAATAGTGCGAATTGTTTGCGTTTTAGTTATCGAAACGCATCGGCGCTTTATCGCTCGATAATAAAAGGGAATCACAGAGAGTGATTCCTTTTTATTTATTATAGGCCTACTATTCTAATCTGATGCTAGGCTAATCAAACTAAGGTTTTTTACATTATTATAATGTTCTAATTAATCTGAAGAGTGTGGTACGATCGAAATGAAACATTGATCGCGATCACCTAAATCCATTGCACTCTCTATTTATATGGTAAAATTAATTAATCATTTGTTCTAATGATAATTGAATTTTCATAATTTTTAATATTTCCTTCTTCATTAGTATTACCAAATTTCAAGTTATATAAGATATAAGTAGCGGTGATTGAACTTTTACGATGCTTTATTTTATTTTAATTAAAACGTCGAATGTTTCGTCATTATTGAATTTGCTTTGATAATTTATGTTATCCAAAGCGAGTTGTGTTGCTTGCTATTTATGATGACCTCATGACGTGAATAATTTTATAATCATTAAAATGGATACAGTTTTATGAATTTAGTGAAACCGTCTGTTGCCATTGTGGTTGCAGCCCTACAACTCGCGTCTTCTGCCTATGCGCAAACAAACAATAGCGAAGAACTACAAGATATGTCTGACCCACTTGCGGTATACACCCAAGCTGGCTTTGGTATTACTGATAAAGGCGCGAACATCAAAATCGGTCAAACTTACCAATCTAGCCAGCCTGGTACCATGGCGATGAACATCATTGAAATGAAAGGCATTGGTGGTGAGCTATTTGGCATTCGCGACAATGACGATCCAATATATGCCAACGTTGATGACAGCATTGACTCTTTCCGACTACGTAATTTCCAAGTAGAAGTCGCAAAAGGTCTAGGCCGTCAATTAGATGTAAACTACGACGTTGATAACGATAAATTAGATGCATCTTATAGCTTTATTCAAGGTCTACCTAAGTTTGGTATGTTGCAGCTATTTCCTTTAGCTGGTGCGGGTGTCACTATTGCTAATGATTTTAGTGGTGATGACAAAGGTTATGAAATTCCAGGTACTTTCACTGTTGTGGGTATGTACTCAAAAATTGAATTAACCGATAAAATCTGGATTAACTACAACCCAATGTATATGCATACGTTGTCAGGGTCTAGTCAATATAAAGATACTTATTACGCGGGTGAAGATAATATCTTGACTCATGAGTTTGCGTTGTCTTATCAAATTAATCCTCGCGCAAATATTCGTTACTTTGCAAACTGGAATGAGCACGTTAATTTCGGTGATGGTGATCACCGTATCGAATTTAACTACCAATTCTAACTCCCTCGTTTATTTCCAGAATAGAAAGTGTGTTTATCCATATATTTAAATATTTAGGCTAGGGCACTTTCTAAATAAAGTAGGTTTATCATGAAAGCCAAATATAAATTTGCGTTGGTATCTATTGCTATATCTTCTGCATTACTATCAGGATGCAAAACTGGCGATATCGCAACGAAAACAGCCCAAGCACCCTCTGTTGAAACCGTTACCCTAACCGAAACAAAAATCACTCCTTATCATACTTTTATCGGTCGAACTGAAGCGGTAAATGACGTTGATATTATGCCTCGAGTCGGTGGCGAATTAACCGCGATTCATTTTAAAGATGGCGATATGGTCGAAAAAGGCCAATTGCTGTTTGAAATCGACGACCGTCCTTACAAAGCGGCACTGGCGTATGCAAAAGCGTCGTTGCAAAAAGCAAAAGCACAACTCGTTCAAACTACGCGTGATGCAGAACGTGTGAAGAAACTCATCAAAGATAAAAGCATCAGTGAGCAGCAATACGATGACGCCATTGCCGCGCACGCCGCAGCGATTGCTTCGGTAGAAGAGGCGAAAGCGACGCTGGTTTCAGCAAGGCTCGATCTTGAGTTTAGCTCTGTGCGTGCTCCTTTCTCTGGCCGCGTGGGTTTCAGCAACTTCCGAGTGGGTGACCGTATTTCGAAAATTCAACTCGTTCCTCTTGTTTCGATCACTCAAATCGACCCAATTCGCTTTGGCTTTGATGTGGATGAGAAGCTCTACCGCCGAGTAAGAAGTGCCATTGATGTGGTTCATCGTAACGATGACAAACTGGATGTTGATTTAACACTGACGCTTTCAGACGGCTCATTGTATCCACTTGATGGCAAGATCTACGCCGTTGGCAACAAGATCGATTTAGAAACAGGCTCAATTCGAGCAGAAGCACAATTCGATAACCCAACTTACGCGCTTATGCCGGGTGAATATGGCAACTTGACCATCAAGCTGCGCAACAAAACCATTGATGGTTTGCTTATCCCATCGGCGGCTGTTCAACAAGACCAAGCGGGTGACTACGTCATGGTGGTTGGTGATGATCACGTGGTGTCTCGTCGTAACGTTGAACTCGGTCAGACCTACGGTGTGAAACGTGCTGTGCTGACTGGTTTGGCGGCTAACGAAAAAGTCATCGTCAATGGTCTACAAAAAGTGCGTCCGGGTGCAACGGTGAAAGACGTTGAGCTACAGAGTGAACAAGGCTGAGTGAGTACTGATGTTAAGTAAATTTTTCATTCACCGGCCGAAGTTTGCTTTGGTGATCTCACTGGCTATGACATTGATGGGCATGATCGCCCTGAAAGTCTTGCCAATTTCTGAGTATCCTCAAATCTCTCCAACGGTAATTACGGTGAGCACCATGTATCCGGGGGCAAACGCGGACGTGGTTAAAAAGACCGTAGCACAACCGATAGAAGCCAAAGTCAACGGCGTTGAAGACATGATTTACATGTCTTCTGTGATTGGTAACGATGGCTCATACACATTGCGTATTTACTTCCGAGTGGGCGCAGATGGCGATATGGCGCAGGTTCGTGTGAACAACTTGGTGGCACAGGCGACGTCGTCTCTACCACAAGAAGTAAACCAAATCGGTGTGACGGTTAAGAAGAAATCTTCCGACATGCTGGGCGTTATCACACTGCGTTCTCCGAAACAGTCTCACGACAGTATCTACCTTTCTAACTACGCGGATCTCAATATTGTCGAGCGTCTAAAACGTATCGAAGGTATGAGTGACATTACGCTGCTGGGTAAGAAAGACTACTCAATGCGTATTTGGTTGAACCCAAATAAACTGGCTACCTTGAAGCTTTCTGCTAGCGATGTTATTGGCGCAATTAAAACGCAAAACATCCAAGTGGCGGCGGGTAAGATCGGTGGTATGCCAGCTCCGGGTGACCAGCAATATCAATATGTTTTGCAAACCAAAGGCCGCCTTACTTCTGCGGAAGAGTTCGAGAACATCATCATCCGCGCGAGCAAGAAAGGTTCTTTGATTCGCTTGAAAGATGTGGCTCGTGTGGAAGTTGGCGCACAAGGTTACGAAGCTGATGGTCGTATGAATAACGAACCAGCCGCCGTTCTGGCATTGTACCAGTTGCCGACAGCGAACGCGCTAGACGTGATGGAACGCGTGAAAGAGGCAATGAAAGAGTACGAGAAATCGTTCCCAGATGATTTGGTTTACGACATCGCTTATGACTCTACCGAATACGTAGAGACATCGATTGATGAAGTGTACGAGACGTTGGTGATTGCGGTACTTCTTGTCACCTTCGTTGTGTATGTTTTCTTGCAGAACTGGCGAGCGACCATCATTCCAACCTTTGCGATTCCGGTTTCCATCATTGCGACGTTCGCAATCATGGGCGTGATTGGCATGACCATTAACACGATCTCGTTGTTTGGCTTGATCCTCGCCATCGGTATCGTGGTGGACGATGCGATCATCGTGGTAGAGAACGTGGAGCGGGTTATCCATGAAGAGCATTTAGACTCGATTCCGGCCACGATCCAAGCTATGAAAGAAGTGACGGGGCCAGTATTGGCAACAACGCTTATTTTGTTGGCGGTATTCGTACCGGTTGCGCTATTGCCGGGTATTTCCGGTCGAATGTTCAACCAGTTCGCAGTCACCATCTGTGTGTCGGTGCTGATCTCTGCGATCAACGCATTAACGTTAACGCCAGCGCTTTGTGCGTTGATGTTGAAATCAACTCACTCGCAACCTATTGCGCCTTTGCGTGCGTTTAATCGAGGTTTTGAAGCAATAACGCGCAAATACCAAGGTTTAGTTGGCTTCTTGAGCCGTCGTATTGTGCTGAGTATCGGTGTGTATGGCGCGCTTATTGCGGTGCTGGCATTTGCGTTCATGACCGTACCTTCCTCTTTCGTACCGAACGAAGACAAAGGCGTGTTCATGGTCGAAATGCGTTTGCCAGACGCAGCAGCATTGCAGCGTACTGCACCATTAATGAAGAAGTACGTTGATGAACTAAAACAGATGGAAGGTGTGGAGAACGTGGTTTCGGTTGCGGGCTTCTCGGTAATTAACATGGCGTCGATTCCAAACTCGGGCATGTTGATCATCAAACTGGATAACTGGAGCAAACGTAAAGACCCTGAGCTACACCAACGCGCATTGATGAATAAAGTTAACCAAATGCTGAACTCAACACCAGATGCCGCTTCGTTCGTTTTCGCGACGCCGGCAATCAAAGGTATGGGTGCGGTAGATGGTTTCAACCTTGTGCTGCAAGACAACTTGGGCCGTTCTCCACAAGAGTTGGCAAAAACAACCGCTGATTTTGTTGCCCAAATCAACCAACTGCCTGAAGTGGCGCGTGCGTTCTCGATTTTCCGTGCCAACATTCCGCAACGTTACATCGATATTGACCGCGATAAAGCGATTTCGATGGGCGTACCGTTGAATGAAATCTTCAGCACACTGCAAGCGCAGTTGGGCGGTGCCTACATTTCTGACTTCAACTTGTTTGGTCGTTCGTACCAAGTGAAAGTGCAAGCAGAAGAGCAATATCGTGACAACATCGACGACATCGACCATCTGTTTGTTCGTTCTAGCTCTGGAAAAATGGTGTCACTGGCAACGCTAGTGAAAGTGAAGCCGATCTTCGGCCCTGATACCTTGTCGAACTACAACATGTTCAGTTCTGCAACCGTGAACGGTGCGCCAGCGCCAGGCTACAGCTCGGGTGATGTTGTAAAAGCCATTGAAAAACTGGCTGCAGAATCTTTGCCAAGTGGTTACTCGTACGAGTGGTCAGGCATGACTTACCAAGAGATGAAAGCAGGCAACATGGCACCAATCGCGTTCGCATTGTCTTTGCTGTTCACCTACTTGTTCTTGGTGGCTCAGTACGAAAGTTGGACCATTCCTGCTGCGGTAATGATGGCGGTTCCAGTCGCGATTCTCGGCGCAATGGGCACGCTACTGCTGGTGGGACAACCGTTCGATTTGTATGTGCAGATTGGTGTGGTCATCTTGATCGGTATGTCCGCCAAAGTGGCGATTCTTATCGTGGAATTTGCCAAAGTTCTGCGAGAAGAAAAGGGCTTATCCATCATTGATGCTGCCAAAGAAGCTGCTCGAATCCGTTTCCGAGCAGTACAGATGACCGCATTTGCCTTCATCTGGGGGGTATTCCCGTTGGTGATTGCATCGGGTGCCGGTGCGGCATCTCGTCACTCACTGGGCTTTGCGGTATTCGGCGGCATGATTCTCTCTACGTTTGTTGGCACGTTACTGACGCCAGTGTTCTTCGTGATGATGCAATCTCTGTGCGAGAAGTTTAAGCGAAAGAAACCCACTGAACTTGAGGTGAGCGAGCAATAACGCTGATTTCAACTGACTGACTCCACAACACCCCCACGCTGTGTGCGATTGGCCAATGCCTTTCATTGATATACAACCACCGTCGCAGCGTGGGTTCCCCTAACAATAATAGGTTTTAACATGAAAAATCTTTCAAAAATCGTCGTAGCGAGCTCTCTACTGACTTGTGCTGCTGCGCAAGCGGGTGGGTTATACCTTTACGAAACTACAGCATCGGATATTGGTTTGGCATCCGCTGGTATGGCGGCTCGTGCGCAAGATGCCTCAGTAATGGCAGCAAACCCGGCTGGTCTGGCGAATGTTTCTGGTAAATCTTTCTCTGGTAACCTGATTGGCCTTTACGGTGACGCGCAACTAGACACGATGACTGGCGATGCGGGCAACGTGATTGGTTTTGTTCCTATGGCGTCGGCATTTTACAGCCAACAAGTGAACGACAAATGGACGCTGGGTATTGGTCTGTATGGCAACTACGGTCTTGGCCTAGAGTACGAAGGTCTTTTGGATAATCATTTAGATATTCCTACAGCAACGACACAAGCGTTGACCATTCAACCTTCCGCTTCTTACCGCATCAATGATCACTGGTCTGTGGGTGCGGCGCTTGGCATTCAGTACGGTATGTATGAAGTGGAAACGAAGGGAGCCTTGAACTTCAATGACGAAGACCAAGATACTCAGCTCAACGGCCGAGTAGGTGTGCTTTATGAAGCAACACCAGGCACGCGTCTTGGTCTGTCTTACTCTTCTGAAACCGAATTTGAATTCGACAATAGTAACTCCATTGCTCCGCAACAACTGATCTTCAGTGCTTACCACGAAGTGAATGATGACCTAGCGGTGATGTGGAACGTGAACTGGCAAGACTGGAGCGAATACACAACCACGCTGAACGTAGAGACACAAGACACTTACCAAATCGCATTGGGTACTCAGTACAAACTGAATGAAAAAATGATGTGGAATGCAGGTTTTGCATTCGATACCAGCATGTATGAAAGTCAATCAAACGGTGACATTACCGTTCCTACTGGCAAGGCGTACCGCATTGGTACAGGCATTGATTACAAATTGGATTCAGAAAACTCAATTGGTTTCGCGTTTGAAGCGATCTTGATGGAATCGTCAAAAACGCCACGCTTACAAGCTGGTTTTGATGAGCCTGCGCTGTACTTCATGAGCATGAGCTACAACTGGAAAAACTAATCATTCCTAATCGCTAAAACGCCTTCCTTACAGGCCATTCTACCCTAACTACCTGCACTGGATGCTGTCACACCATCTAAGGTAGTTAGGGCGCTTCTGTCACATCCAGTGAGTGATGATTCAAAAAGTATCTGCGCAGCTAAGTGCGGGTATTCAACATCTCAAAGGACTAAAAAATGAAAAATAAACTAGCGTTAGTGTGTACGACTTTGTTGGTTAGTACGCTGGCTCATGGTGCCGAGCATCGAGTAAAAGACAATAAAAACAAGTTGGCGGATGACCCAACAAAAGTCATCACGAAATTTGGCGCGTCGTACGCAAACAACTACGATTTTGATGATCAAAACATCTCATTCTCGGGCTCACTTGCGCTTGACCAAGCGCGCAAAATTAACCTGCGTATCAATGATGATGCGAGCGAGTGGCGTATTGGTGGCTCGTGGTTGTTTCCGGTCGGTATCGTGAACTTCAACTTCGGTAAAAATGAATACGTAAACGGCGCGGATCAAACCAACTACAGCGTTGGTACCTTTATGCCGCTAAGTTATTTCGGGATTGAGCCAGCAGGCTTCCAAATTTTCCCAATGGCAGGCTATACGTACAACACTGGTGATGTTCCTGTTTGTGACGGTGCAGAAAGTAGTCTCTGTAGCGAGCCTAACTTTACGGGGACGCCAAGTGCAGAGAATGGCTTCAACATGATGAGCTCTTCAGGCAGTAGCGGTTACGTTGGTGCATTTGCGCTGAAATTGTTTACCAAAGAGCTGACGTTAATCAGCTTCGCAGCAGGCACTTACGGCTCAGAAAACAGTGAAGGAGAGAACTACAAAGGCTTCTTTGGTGGTATTGGTCTTGGTTACCTCGTGAGCAAACGCCACTCTTTTAACGTAATGACGTTTGTCATGGACAACAACACCTATTTGGATGAAGCAGACAAGCGCATCGTGTTATCATATCAATATCAATTTGAATAAATAAAAACGCAGCCCAAATAGCTGCGTTTTTACTTTGATAGAATGAACTAGTGAATTGAGTTGTTTTCTTCGATCTTTTTCTGGTACTGGTGTTTTAATATATACATGCGCTTAACATCGCTGTAAGCGCCGTTAATAAAGTATTCTTCTACAAGGTGACCTTCTTCGATAAAGCCGCACTTTTTGTATAAGTGAATAGCGACTTCGTTATCCACTGCGACTAATAAGTAGATTTTACGTAGATTAAGAATTGAGAATGAGTAATCTAACGCACGATTAATCATCTCTGTCGCATAACCTCGGCCTTGATGCTCTGGGGCGATGATTATCTGAAATTCCGCGCTGCGGTGAATGTAGTTAATCTCGATCAGCTCAACTAAGCCAATTACGATGCCGTCTTCATCTTCGACGACAAAACGCCTTTCAGCGTCATCATGTATATGTTTTCGATAAAGTTCTTCGAGCTCGTCATAAGACTCGTAAGGTTCTTCGAACCAGTAGGCCATGATATTTCGGTTGTTATTCAGTTCATGAATAAAGCGCAAATCAGAACGCTCTAATGCACGCATTTTTAGGCCTTTCTTCATCATTTTTCTCCAATGAGGGCGGAGAATACCTCCGCACTTGATGCTAGAAAATATTACCGTATTTCACAAGAATAGCGCATCTTTTTTTGGAAAATATCCTGTGATTTTCAATGTGGAAACTTAGAGTTCACGACAAATATAAATTAATCTTTACGATAAAAAACTCGATTAGGTGCTTTGCCTAATATCGTATTAAATACCGCGCAACGACTTAGTGTCTTAATCTAAACAAACAAGGTATTCAATATGTTTTCAATCGGTGACGTAGTAGTAGCGACTAAAGGTATCGATCTTGGCGAAATGGTTGTTACAGGTTTAAGCAGTGGCGGTTTTTACACACATGTAAAAGCAGGCGAAAAAACACTAACTTACCCAGCTAAAGATCTTAAGAAAGCATAATTAAATTTGCTCATTCTTATTTTTAACTGGCTTAAAGTTCGTATTAGTTATTTTAAGCGGGTTAGAATCGATAAAAGGTAGCGCAATGAGTCGCTACCTTTTTTTATTTTTTCTACCTTTCTTCACCAATATGAAACTCAACGCGATTTCTTCCAGTTTCTTTTGCCTTGTAAAGTGCTAAGTCGGCGCGTTTAACTAATGGTTCAAATGAGTCGTCGAGACGACAGACTTGAGTTACCCCAATACTCGCGGTGAAGCTCATATCACAACCTGAATGTTGAACGGTCGTCGTTTCTAGTGCATTACGAATCGTTTCTAATGTGTCTAGAGCTTGCTGTGATGAGCGACTTCTTAATACGATGGCAAACTCTTCACCGCCAACTCTGGCAAGTAAGTCACAATCAAGTAGATGACTTTTAATAGTATTAACTGCATGGATCAGTGATTTATCGCCTGCGTCATGACCAAATCGGTCATTGAGGCTTTTAAAATTGTCGAGATCTAAAATAGCAACATGGAAGTCAATGCCCTGGGTTCGGTATTCATTTAGGCGGCTTTCGATTTGTCGCATGAACTCTCTGCGGTTTGGAATACCTGTTAGATCATCCGTCGTGGCGAGGTGCTCCATCTTCATAATCTGTATATGAAGGGCAATGTTTAAAGCAATCCAATTAGCGATGCACTGAAGCTGTGCCGCTTGTTCGTTTGTGTAAATGTGCGTTTGATGATGCGCAACATTAAGCGTTCCTAGGCAGACTTTACCGTGCATTAAAGGCGCGTCCATACACGTACCCATACCATTGGATGCGAGCATCATACAATCGATCTCATCAGATTGCGTAACATCATCGCAGATCATCAGTTGTTGCTTTTTGAACACTCGGCCAACAAACGCTTGATGAATGGGCACTAAAAATTCAGCGGGAATCGCTTTACTACCAGAGAAAGAGTAGACCTTTAGATGATCATTGTTTTCATAAAGTGTGATACTCGCACGGTCAGAATTAAATATACGATTTATCCATTCTGCCACCGTATCAAGTACTTGCTGTAGTGTTTCCGATTGAGCTAAAAAGTGAACAAACCCTATCGGCATACATATCGGACTTTCCATGTTTTGCATCGATAAGTCATCAGGGTTAAAAGTTCTTTCAAGTCTCAATAGACATCTCCTTGGCAATGTTGCAAATACCAACAATAAATTACGTGAAGCTATTTTGTAGAAAATGTGCTTCTTGGTAAGAGTATGGTTTAATTATCGCCGTTTGTGTGCATTTGGTTGCTTAATGTGGGCGTTAACTCACCCTAAATAAGTAAATCTTATACCTATTTATAAGTAAGTCATTACTCAATAAGTGATGTTTTTAAGATGGAAGTACAGAATGAGCCCTTCTGGAAGAGAAGGGCTAGAAAAGGATACAAATGGGGTCAGGTGAGTAGAGACTTAATTGTCTTTGTACTTTTGTAAAATCAACTGACTTATCTGCGCAACGAGCTGGTCCCTAGCTTGAAGTGAGAGCTCGGTTTCTGTGACATAAATACTAATGTAAACAGGTCGATGATTTTCCTTCCATATAATCGCGTTAATGCCACGCGAACCATGACCACCCGCACCAGAACGGTCTGCAATAGACCAACCTGTTGGTAATACAGAACGCATTAACGAGTCTGAAACTTTGTTGTCTTGCATCCAGATTTTTAATTGTACACGAGACTCATAAGACAACGTTTCGCCTTCGATCAAGGTTCGCAGAGTGTTTAGTATGGCGTTAGGTGTGGTTGTATCGCGGCTGTCGCCTGGTGTGGCTTCGTTCAAGCGAGGTTCTATTCTGTCTAGGCGCGTTGCTTTATCTCCAATTGTTCGCAGAAACATTGTTACGGCTTTAGGGCCGCCAATTTCATTTAATACCAAGTTGGCTGCAGTATTATCACTCATTAACATAGCGGCTTCACACGCGTGCTCTATGCGTGTGTTTTGGCCTGCGAGCTTATCCATCACTGGAGACCATACAACGATACTGCGCTCATCGACTTTTGCGGTCGCATTTTTACTTAGCTTACCGCTGTCCATATCACTTAGCATTTTGGCACAAGCTAGGGTTTTGAATGTGCTCATGAGTGGGAAGCGTTCATCGCCACGGTAATCCCAACGCTCGTCTGCTTGGGTATCCCAAACTGACACCCCAATTCTGCTTGAGGTTTGTTGCTCGAGGAGAGAAATGTCCTCATTCAGTTGGGACGCGTAACTTAGGGTTGAGCAAACCATTAGCCCAGCCAACAAAAATAACTTTTTCATGGATCGTGTTCTTCAATTTTAGTTTTAGTTCGCACCGTAGCGATGTCACGTAAACTATAACGAGCCAATACTCTAAACACTGTTAAATCTATGTCTATTTTATGTAGGATTCTTTGCAATACGCTTAAACGGTCTCAATATGGGGAGAAGAGTGTTGCTATCAAGGCCTGTAGTTTGGCTTATATATTACGTCGGTGATTCGGTCATAAAAATATCTTAGCGTGAGACACTGGCTCAGAATTTCTTATCATGAGCTAACGAATAGTTTGATCCAGAGAAATAAAAGGAGCTGAATCATCAGCTCCTTTGTCTAGTTGGATAATTACTTACAGTTCAATCTTTTTAACCATGCCCGATTCTGCATGGCCCGGAATGTTGCACGCGAACTCAACCTTGTTGTCACCGTGGAAGTGCCACAGTAATTGCTTCGCTTTACCTGGTTCTACCGTAACTGCGTTGCCTGAGTCATGCATGTGATCGCCGCTCATTGTCTTCATCATTTCGCGATGTTCTAACTGCTCTTTGGCAGAACCAATCGTGAACTCGTGGTTGATCTTACCTGTGTTCATGACTACAAACTGCACCACATCGTTTGGCTCAATCTTGACGTCTTTCTTGAACTTGATGGTCATGTCATCACCCAAGATTACGTGTACCACCTTGTCTGGCTTTGCCCCTTTCGCTGGCATACCTACTGCCGACATGCCCGGCATATCCATCATATTTGAATGGTCCATTTTACTGTGGTCCATCTTCATGCTGCCGTGGTCCATATTTTCATGCTTCATGTTGCTATGATCCATGTTTGCGTGGTCCATGTTTGAATGATCCATTTGGGCAAACGCAGTCGTTGTTGTTAGAGCTAGAGCAAGCGTGATTAGTGTCTTTTTCATTTTCATATCCTTGTTTTAATTCATTAATAACTTGGTTGCTTCCCCTCAAAACGACATGTTTGAGGGAAAGGTAGGGATTAAGCGTTGTTGTTTACATCACTAGCTTGTGTGCCAGCTTGGTGATTAGTTGCATTGCTTTGGCGCAACTCGCGTTGTTTCCACAGCTTGAAGATGGCTGGAAGTACCAACAGTGTCAGCAGCAGTGCCGATGCCATACCGCCAATCATTGGCGCGGCGATACGTTGCATTACTTCTGATCCTGTACCTTCGCCGTACATGATCGGAATCAGACCAATAATGACCGTCAGTACCGTCATCATTACTGGGCGAACACGCAGGCCTGCACCTTCACGAATGGCATCAGTTAGGTCTTTCGCTTCAAGCTTCTGTTGGCTCTCTTCCGCATCCAGCTTTTTGTAGTGCCATGCTTGGTTGAGGTAGACGAGCATGATGACCCCAATTTCAACCGCGACGCCTGCTAGGGCAATAAAGCCGACCCCAACGGCAATCGAGAAGTTGTAGTTGAGGATATGCATGAGCCATAAACCACCGACCATAGCGAGCGGTAGGGTAAGCATGATGATCATCACTTCGCCAACGCGACGGAAGCTGAAGTAAAGCAGTAGCATAATGATGGCGATGGTGATTGGTACCACGACACTCAAGCGGTCTTTCGCACGCTCCATGTATTCGTATTGACCAGACCAAGCCAGCGAGTAACCCGCAGGAAGTTCCAATTGATCAGCAACAACCTGTTGCGCTTCTACGACGTAAGAGCCAAGGTCACGACCATCGATGTCGACAAATACCCAGCCGTTTGGACGCGCGTTTTCCGTTTTGATCATCGGAGGGCCGTCTTCGTAACGAATGTCCGCTACATCAGCCAGCGCAATACGGGCGCCATTTGGTGTCACCAAAGGTAGGTTTTGCAGTTTAACCACTGAATCACGGTAGTCTTGTGGGTAACGAACGTTGATTGGGTAACGCTCCAAGCCTTCAATGGTTTCACCCACATTCATGCCACCCACCGCAGTGGAGATCACTTGCTGAACGTCTTTGATGCTTAAGCCATAACGCGCTGCGGCACGACGTTTAATGTCGATCGTGACATAACGACCACCTGCTACACGCTCAGCGTAAACCGATGCGGTGCCTTGTACGCCATTAAGAATTGGCTCCAACTGAGAACCGATCTTCTCAATCACTTTCAGGTCAGGTCCGGCGATCTTAATGCCGATAGGGGTTTTGATGCCCGTTGCCAGCATGTCGATACGCGTTTTGATCGGCATTACCCAAGCGTTAGTAAGACCAGGGAACTGAACCAGCTTGTCGAACTCTTTGCGCAGTGACTCGGTTGTTACCCCTTCACGCCATTGATCGCGTGGCTTCAACTGAATCACGGTTTCAATCATGGTGAGTGGCGCTGGATCGGTTGCGGTCTCAGCTCGGCCAATCTTGCCCCATACGGTTTTCACCTCTGGAACGGTTTTGATCAGTTTGTTGGTTTGCTGTAGAAGCTCACGCGCCTTACCAATTGAGATACCCGGATAGGTCGTTGGCATGTACATCAAGTCGCCTTCATCCAGCGGCGGGATGAACTCGCTACCCAGTTTACTGGTTGGGTAGTAAGCCGATGCCATCAGACCTAATGCGATAACAATCATGGTCTTAGGGTATTTTAAGCTGGTGTTCAACAGCGGACGGTATAATGCGACCAAGCCACGGTTAACTGGGTTTTTGTGCTCCGGTAACACCTTACCGCGAATGAAGTAGCCCATAAGCACAGGCACGAGCGTGATTGCCAAACCTGCTGCCGCTGCCATGGCGTACGTCTTAGTGAAGGCAAGTGGCGAGAACATCTTGCCTTCTTGGCCTTCTAAGGCGAACACCGGTACGAAGCTAAGAGTGATGATCAGCAACGAGAAGAACAGCGGTGCGCCAACCTCTTCTGCGGCTTTACCAATCACTTGCCAGCGGTTTTTATCGGTCAGTGGCGTTCGTTCAATGTGCTTGTGAACGTTTTCAATCATCACGATTGCACCATCCACCATGGCACCGATGGCAATCGCAATACCACCCAAAGACATGATGTTGGCATTGATGCCTTGCCAATGCATTACGATAAACGCACTAAGAATACCAACCGGTAGGCTCAGAGCGATAACCAACGAAGAACGAATGTGGAATAGGAACAACGCACACACAATCGCAACGACGATGAACTCTTCTGCAAGCTTCTTCCATAGGTTTTCTACCGCTGAATCGATAAGGGTAGAGCGGTCGTAGGTTGCCACAATTTCCACGCCTTCTGGCAGGCTGCGTTGTAGGTCTGCGAGTTTGTCTTTGACTTTCGCAATCACTTCACTGGCGTTTTCACCAAAGCGCATCACGATAACGCCACCGACCGCTTCACCTTCGCCATTCAGCTCTGAGATACCACGGCGCATTTGTGGACCAAGGTTAATGTCTGCGATATCACCTAATAGCAACGGCGTGCCTTTCTCAGTGACTTTTAGCGGCAGTGACTTGATGTCTTCAATGCTGGTTAGGTAACCCGTGGTACGAACCATGTGTTCGGCTTCCGCAACTTCGATAACGGACGCGCCGGTTTCTTGGTTGCCGTTTTGGATTGCCATGTTCACTTGTTGCAAAGTGAGGTTGTACGCACGCAGCTTGGCAGGATCAATCTGCACTTGATACTGCTTCACCATACCGCCCACGGTCGCGACTTCAGAAACGCCATCCACGGTTTGCAATTCGTATTTCAAGAACCAGTCTTGCAGGCTGCGAAGATCCGCCAAATCATGCTTGCCGGTTTTGTCCTGTAATACGTAGCTGTAAACCCAGCCCACACCCGTTGCATCAGGACCTAGCGTTGGTTTTGCGTTCGGTGGCAGCTTTGGTGCTACTTGGCTTAAGTACTCCAACACGCGTGAACGTGCCCAGTACATGTCGGTATCATCGTTGAAAATGATATAAACGTAAGAGTCACCAAAGAAGGAGTAGCCACGAACTGTCTCAGCGCCTGGCACGGCAAGCATGGCGGTGGTGAGTGGGTAAGTGACTTGATCCTCGACGACTTGAGGAGCCTGACCCGGATAGCTTGTCTTGATGATCACTTGCACATCAGAAAGATCCGGAATCGCATCAACAGGCGTATTCTTTACACTGTAAAGTCCGCCTAATACAAGGGCTAAGGTCGCGACCAACACTAGGAATCGGTTGCTCAGTGACCAACGAATAATTGCATTGATCATAATTAACCCTCGACGGCTATTGTTGCAGGAACTAGCTGTTTAAGAACATAGTCAGATCCTTGTTTTTCAACTAGAAACCGAACTTTCTGTCCTTCTTCAAAACCCGATAGATCAACATCTTCACCCACAGAGAAGTTCATCTCGCCAGCATCCCAGTTCCATTCTGCAACCGGTAGGTGGTTTAAGGTGATCATGCCAAAATCAGTCATCAGCATGCTAATGTCACCAGTTAGCCAAACTTCTGCGGCAATGACGCTGTTGTCTGCCTTATAGTCGATGATTTGGTACTGACCGGACTCCGTCTTTTGCATTTCAAATTCGATAGCCTGACCTTTTTTCAAGTCACCCATTTCAACGCCATCTGCGAAAGTGAAGTTCATTACCATGCCCGGCCAATCCCATTCTGGTACAGGCTGGTGGTTGATGGTCAGCATGCGGTGATCTTTCATCACATCCGTGATCTCACCTTTGGCCCATGCCGTTTCTGCCGCTGCTTCTACACCATTGATGCGAGACAGATCCGCCGACTGGCTTGATTCAGAATCGAGCATGAAGTGAGATGAAGTAACGATCTTATCGCCTTGTTTAAGTCCTTGTAATACTTCGATTTGTTCGCCAGCTTCACGGCCAACTTCAATTCGAGCTGAGCGGTATTTGCCTTCGCCCTCAGCCAGAACAACGCGAGTCATACCGCCAGAGCGAATAACAGATGATTTAGGAATCGTTAATACTGCGTGGTCAGTAACAGGCTGCAAGGCAATATTGGCGAACATGTTTGGCTTCAATGCGCCATCTGGGTTAGGGAATTTAAGGCGCACACGCAACGTACGTGTTTTCGGATCGAGGATTGGGTACACGTAATCTACGACACCTTGCCATTCATTGCCCGGAATCGCGTCAAGGGTCATCGTGGCTTGAGAACCCGCTTTCATCCAGTGCGCTTGACGCTCAAAGACTTCCGCATCAACCCATACATTGTCCAAAGGACCTGCACTGATCACCGCTTGAGCAGGAGACAAATAGCCACCTTCACGCACGTTTAAGCTCGCGATAACGCCATCAGCAGGCGCTTTGATTTCAATGGTTTGCGATGCTTTACCACTACGAGTAATGGATTTGATTTGAGCGCGGTCAACACCAAGCGTTACCAAGCGTTCGGTCGCGCCTTTTACAAGACCTTTGCGGCCAGTGCGGTACGCATTCAGCAATTCTTCTTGTGCTTTAACCAGTTCTGGAGAGTAAAGCGTGAAAAGCACATCGCCTTTCTTCACTTTCTCGCCCACGGCATTGATGTAGAGTTTTTCTACCCAACCCGCCACACGAACGTTGGTTTGCCATAACAGACTTTCATCAAAGGCAATATAGCCAACCGTTTCGATGCGTGGTGATAGCTGTTGCAGTGTCGCGTTTGCGGTTTTAACCCCGAGGTTGTTTTCTACTGAAGGGTCAATAGTCACCGTACCAGGTGCGTCCTGTTCGCCGGATAGGTCTTCTGCGTAAACCGGAATCAAATCCATGCCCATTGGGGATTTACCCGGCTTGTCGCGTTTGTAATTCGGATCCATTGGGGCAACCCAGTAAAGCGGATCATTAGAGCTTGCAGCAGATTCGCCACCCATCGCACTCATGTCGTGAGTCGAGCCCGCAAGAAAATGATTAGCACCAAACCCTAAAGCACCACCAACAATCAGCGCGATAGTTGCAATTTTTAATGTTTTCATTGTTTTACCTTATTTTCCCCTTCACATTTGACGCTACAGCGTTGTTGCCTGCTCTCGTTCACCCAAATCACATAGAGGATCCCTTAGTTTGTTAGGGAAAGTGCTCATGGGATTCTCTCGTTTGCCGCCTAGCTGTAGCCCCAACTGTCTTGGGGAATCACAAATTAATATGTCGAAATAGAGCGAGCTTCCGGTGAAGCCACTTGGTAGTCGAAACCACCGAGTAGGGTGGCTAAATTGCTGTTTGCGATGTTGAGATCGGTCAGCAGACGTTGTTGCTCTAATTGCAGAGCCAACTCGTCTGTGGTGGCAGAAATCACATCGTTAAACTGCGCTGTGTTGTTTTGATAACCTCGCTCAACGGCTTGAATGCGCGCTTTCGCTTGAGGCAATAAGGTGGATTGATAACGTTCTAAGCGTTGGGTTAAGTTGCCGCGATCAACCAGCAAAGTGTTCACCTTGGCATTCATCTGCGTTAGTAAGGTGTCTTTTTGCGATTGTGCCGCGCCAACTTGGTATTGAGCGGCAGCAAGATTGCGATCTTGGCGGTCACCTGTGAACAGCGGAATGTCCATGGTGAGGTAAGCGCTAACCAAATCAGAGGCGGGCTCACCCATCATGTTGTCGGCTTGGCGGTAGGCGTACATTACTTCGACGCCAAATTGTGGGTTGTAGGCTTGCTCAGCAATTTCCACCTGCGTTTTATTGGCAGAAATGCTGACGTCTGCCATCTTAACCATCGGGTGTTGGCTGAGTTGCTGATAATGTTTGGTGGAACCCTGACTGGCAGCAAGTTTGCTGTTCAGTGTGTCCCAATTAAGTTGATTGCTCGCTTGCAGAGCCTCTTCGTTTGCCAACCAGTCTGATCCCAACCATTCGGAGAGTTGAGAGATAAGACGACGTTGCATTTGTGCGTTGGCTTGCAGTTTCTCATCCAATTTACTGACTTGAAGTTGGGCGTTGAGCAGATCTTGCGCTTCACTCTTACCAATCGAATAGTTGGTTTGAATAAAGCTTTCCATTTCTTTCATCAACTTGCGATTCTCAAGCATGATTTGCTCAGCGCGTTGCTGGTAACCAAGCTCTAACCAAAGTTGAGTCATGCTGTTGGCTACCTCAAGCTCACGAGCATGCACTTGAAGCCCAAGGCCGTCGGCTTGTTGATTGGCTTTCTTCTGCTGTAAATCAAGCGTAGAGCCACGCTCAAACTGTTGCATTAAACCAACGGAGATGTTGGTCATTGGGTCTTCATCGAATTTGAAGCTGTCGACAGGCAAGCCACCAAAACCTACTTTTAGTTTTGGGTCCATCAAGGTCGCACTCGCGACGCCCGTTTCACGCATGGCAGCAGATTGCGCTGAGTATTGCTTACGATTGCCATCGTTACTCAAAGCGACGTTGATCAGTTGGGCAAGCTTGGTCGTTGAAGCTCGCTCACTTGATGCGGAATTTTGCGCTGCGTGCGTCTCTTTTCCTGCGGCGTTTACCAAGGTAGGCGCAGCGACCAGAGCCATCATAAAAATAGGTGCAGCTAAGCGGTATGGTTTGATATCCATAATCTAAATCCAGTGTTCGCCGGATCGATGGAGGTGCGGATTTTATTGCGGGAACAGTAAAGCCTTGTTACCTCATCGTTCAGGCGCATTAAAACAACCTGCGATACATGTGCAGGGTCGAATGCTAGGACGGATTTAGGCTATAGGAGGTCGGTACAGGTCGCGGCTGACGTGTACGACTGGGGAAGCAACTTCAGGAGTAATAGTTGCGCGATAGACGACGGGCATCGGGCTATTGACAGGATTCGGTAGGGGGACGAAAACTATCGTACACGCGGCAGTACAGCAGGTATGAACCATGCCGGAGCCTCCACCACAGTTCATGCTGGTTTTTCTTGCATTGCCATCTTCGGACATAGAAGCGTCTGTCATGGAGACGTCCATCATGCCAGGCATACCGCAGTGTTCGCTGTCACTCATCATGGAAGGATGGTGAGCCATGCCTGTAGACATCATTTGAATATTCATCAACGGCTCACTGTTCGCCACACTAGATACCAATAGCACTAGCGTCGTGAAGAGAGTTAACCAGATTGTATGCAGCGATTTTAAGTGCATACCCTTTCCCATGTGCTTGATGAAAATGATGAAAATGATGAAAACCCTTCGATTCTAAAGGTTAACCTAAGGGTAAGGTCAATCATTTATTACTCTTATTATCAAAATAGTCCAACCCTTCAGTTTTCGCACTTTCGAGGGAGTAAAACGTTTGTTAAACACCGAGTGTTGAAAGTTAGCGAAAGAAGCCCTCGCTTTTTATGACACGTGAAAAATGTGGTTTATAAGTTTTACATCACACTAACTTGTCTTACAAATGATTATCCTTATAGAATGCATGGTTTTAATTGTGCAGATTTGGATTTGCTTTGCTGCGGGGGTTGCATGATAGAAATTGTCATCGATGGAAAATATAGAATTGTAGAAGAGGGTCTAACCCTTTTAGAAGCAGCAAAAGTGTGTGGGGTCGAGATCCCATCGCTGTGCGGAATGAACAAAAGTAATGAAAAAGTACCGTGTGACTTGTGTGTAGTTGAAGTCGAAAGTGGCGGTACTAAGCGTGCGTGTGAACTCGAAGTTTACCGCGGCCTTAATGTGGTCACGCAATCAGAACAATTAAGCGAGCACCGCAGAAAAGCACTTAACCGCATCATGACGGACCATTACGCCGATTGTGAAGCGCCATGTAAAACCGCGTGTCCTGCGGGCGTGGATATCCAATCGTACCTTTATCACATCGCACAGAACGATCATCAAAAAGCGATTGAAGTGATTAAGCGTACGCTTCCTATGCCGTTATCGATTGGCCGCGTATGCCCTGCATTTTGTGAGAGCGAATGTCGCCGTTCGCTAGTCGATGAGCCTATTGCAATTCGTCAGCTAAAACGTCATGCCGCGGATGCGGATTTGTCTGCGCATGAAGCCTACGTGCCAGAAAAGAAACCAAGTAAAGGTTTGAACATTGCCGTCGTCGGCAGTGGTCCTGGTGGTCTAACGGCTGGCTACTACCTATCGAACGAAGGCTATGACGTTACGGTCTTTGAATCCATGCCAAAAGCGGGCGGTTGGTTGCGTTATGGCATTCCAGAATACCGTTTACCAAAAGACATTCTCGATAAAGAAATCGAACTGATGTGCCGCAATGGCATGCAAGTTCACACCAATCAAAAGCTGGGTGTGGATTTCACGCTTTCTCAATTGAGTGAAGAATACGACGCAGTGTGTTTGGCTGTTGGCGCGTCTCAAGCGGTTGAAATGCATTACACAGGCAGCGACCTTGAAGGTTGCTACTTAGGCGTTGATTACCTTAAAGATTACGTTACTGAGCAAAACTATGTAACGGGTCATAAAGTCGCGGTGATCGGTGGTGGTAACACAGCAATTGACTGTGCTCGTACTGCGCGTCGTGCCGGTGCAGACACCACGTTGATTTATCGTCGTACCCGTGACGAAATGCCGGCAGAAGACTACGAGATTGTCGAAGCGGAACACGAAGGGGTGAAATTCCACTTCTTGACCAACCCTGCAGAAAACCTTGCCGATGAAACCGGACGCGTGAATGCGATTCGTCTAGAACGCATGGCGTTGGGTGAGCCGGATGCATCTGGTCGTCGAAGCCCTAAACCAACCGGCGAGTTCTTTACCGAAGAGTTCGACACCGTGATTGCGGCAGTATCGCAAAAGCCAGATCTGAGCTTCCTAGAGGGCGAAGATTTGTCGATTCCACTTACGCGCTGGAATACCTCTGATGCAGATGAAAAGACCATGCACACCGGCACGGGCAACATCTTCAGTATTGGTGATTTCCGCCGTGGTCCAGCAACGGCAGTTGAAGCGGTGGGTGATGGCCGCGTTGCGGCAAAAGCCATTGATCTATTTTTGAATGGCGATATGGCGGATATGCCAAAGGCAGCGTTCAACTCGCGTAAAGAGAAGAAGCTCTCTCAAGTCGATCCGCTTCACTTCGAGAACATCCAGAAAGTCGCTCGCTCTATCATGCCTGAGCTGACTCCAGCACAACGCGAGCAAAGCTTCGCTGAAGTGGAGTTGGGTTTTGATAACGAAGAAGCAATGAAGGAAGCCGCGCGCTGTCTAGAATGTGGCTGTCAGGCAAATACCGATTGTGCGCTGCGTGATTACTCCACCGAATATGAAGCTCAGCAAAGCTTTGACTTCTCCTTGCAGATTAAATCGCATCAAGATTGGTTAGATCTTCGTGCGAAAGACTTGCGTCATAAGTACGAAGTTGACCGTAGCTCTGAGTTTATTGAGTTTGATGCCAACCGCTGTATTAGTTGTGGTCAGTGCATCCAAGCGTGTCGTGACAAAGCCGTGCACGGCGTACTGAACTTTGTGTGCGACAAACAAGGTCGTCCTGCATTACGTCCTGACGACCGTCCACACTTTGGAAGTAACAAGAATGGCTTAACCCTAATGAGCGATTCGAACTGCGTGCAATGTGGCGCGTGCGTTCAAGTGTGTCCAACGGGCGCGATGGTCGATAGTCGTGACCGTTCACAAGGTCGTACTGAAGATCTGAAAGCGGTCGACACCATTTGTACGTACTGTGGTGTGGGTTGTAAGTTGACTATGTTCGTGGACGAAGCAACCAATACGATTCGTTACGTGAAAGGCGGTGACTCGCCAGTGAACCAAGGCATGCTGTGTGTGAAAGGGCGCTTTGGTTTTGATTTCATAGGCAGTGAAGAGCGTCTTACCACGCCTTTGATCCGCAAAGACGGTTGGTTGCAGCCTGCAAGCTGGGAAGAGGCGATTCAACTGATTGCGAGCAAGTTCTCTGGCATCAAGCAAGATTTTGGCAGCAACGCATTAGCGGGTTTCTCTTCAGCGAAAACCACCAACGAAGACAACTACGCGTTCCAAAAATTTGTCCGTCGTGAACTGGGCACTAACAACGTCGACCACTGTGCGCGTTTGTGTCACGCATCGAGTGTAACCGGTCTTGAGGCGTCACTGGGTAGTGGTGCAATGACCAACGACATTCCAAGCATTAAGCACTCTGATGTGATCTTTATTATTGGTTCGGATACCACATCGGCGCACCCGATTATCGCTTCACATATCAAACAAGCAATTCGTCACCACGGCGCTCGTTTGATTGTGGCTGACCCGAAACGTGTCGATATGGCAGAGCATGCAGAGCTGTATATGGCGCACCGCCCGGGTACGGATGTGATGCTCCTAAATGGTGTCATGCAGCAGATCATCAAGAACGGTTGGTACGATCAAGAGTACATCGAAGAACGTGTCGACGGCTTTGATACCTTGTTGCAAGAGGTGATGTCGCCAGCTTACAACCTCGATAAAGTGGAGTTGGTTACGGGCGTAAAAGCCGAAGACATTCAAGCAATGGCGCGCATGATCGGTACGGCAGATCGTACGGCTGTTTACTATTCGATGGGTATCACTCAGCATACGACAGGTCATGACAACGTGCGTTCTATCGCTAACCTGCAATTACTGTGTGGCAACATCGGTATTGAAGGTGGTGGTATCAACCCGTTGCGTGGTCAATCAAACGTGCAAGGCGCGTGTGATATGGGTGCTTTGCCAAACAGCTTCCCGGGCTACCAAAAGGTATATAACCCAATTGTGCGTCAGAAGTTTGCGATTGAATGGAACGCACCAAATCTGCCTTCTGAACAAGGTCTAACCCTGACAGAAATCATTGATGCGGCTTGCCATCGTGACGTTCGTGGTATGTACATCATGGGTGAGAACCCAGTATTGAGCGACCCGAACCAAGCGCATGTGATTGAAGGTTTAGAAGCACTCGATTTCTTGGTGGTTCAAGACATCTTCCTAACGGAAACTGCGCAATACGCGGATGTAGTTCTGCCTTCTTGCTCGTTTGCAGAGAAAGCGGGCCACTTCACCAATACGGAGCGTCGTGTTCAGCGTGTGAATCCGGTCGTAACGGCGCCGGGTGAAGCGAAAGAGGATTGGTGGATTATTCAAGAAATCGCCAATGCCATGGGCAGTGATTGGGATTACCATTGCGTGTCTGATATCACCAATGAAATCGCACGAGTGACGCCTCAATACGCGGGTCTTCGTTGGGATGCCATTACGCCAAACGGTGTGCAATGGCCGAGCAACAAGAACAACCCTGCCGGTACTCGCATCATGCACCAAACCCAGTTTACTCGTGGTAAAGGGCAAATGGTGGGCGTACCGTTCCGTTATGCGGCTGAACTGCCAGATGAGGAGTATCCGCTTGTGTTAACGACTGGTCGTGTGCTTGAGCAGTTCCACACCGGCACCATGACGCGCAAAACCAAAGGGTTGGATAATCTTGCTGGCCCTCGTGCGATGGTGAGCGTGGAAGACGCAGAAGCGCTTGGCATCAGTAATGGTCAGCGTCTGACGGTGTCTACACGTCGCGGCAGCATTGAGATTGATGCTTTTGTGACTAAGCGTATTCAAAAAGGAGTGGTGTTCATTCCATTCCACTTTGTTGAATCGCCGGTGAACCGTTTAACGACAACGGCGACTGACCCGCATGCGAAGATCCCTGAGTTCAAGGTCGCTGCGGTTAAAGTGGAAGTGAGCGAAAAGACAACGCAGACAGAGTCTCTCGAAGATAGTTACCAACACGTTTAAATTCGGCGAGTCACGTTGTTGTGGGCACTGACAATTTGAGCCTAGTTGATGGGCGGATAATCTACTCTTGATTTCCGCTCTCACTACATTCACTCGGATTGTCTTTTTCTTCAAACTCCTTTTACTTTTCTGTTATCACCGCGCTCCGGTTAGTTTTCCTTTCTTACTTCTTACTTCTTACTTCTTACTTCTTACTTCTTGCTGTCTCTGTGGCGTATTTTTGTTCAAGCCCATGATGAGAGTGCAATAAAGTTTGTTGTTGAGCTTGTCATAGAATTGACTGTCTCTGACTGTCCCCTGTTATTTGGGCAAGTTCTATAACCTAAACTTTGCTCGCTTCCTATACTGAATTAACGAAGCAAGATTTTTATAACAACAAGAGGAAGCTTGTATGACAAGAACAACCTCATTTGCACTCGTTTTATTACTTATGTGCGCATACTTTGGTTACAACCGTTATTATGTATACCCCCAGCAGTTGGAAACACAGGCGAAATCGATGCTAATACAAATGGCAAATCGCGAAGAGTGGGTAGATGTGTTTGAGATGATGAATCGCGTAGACGCGCATAAGGGCCATTTGGAACTTGTTGCTGACGTGACATCCTCTGATGGTCAGCGAGCGTACAGTGAAGGTATTATCACGTACACGGATCGCGAAGGCGTTGTCTGTAAACAGGTAGTGTTCAACTTTAAAATAAACTCTTTGAAAAACTACAATATTTCCGATTTACGAGATTGTTCCTACGGTGAGTACTATTAATATTGTCTGAGAGTTGAGCTCGATAGCACAGTGTATGAATACACAAACAAAAAATAGCCCTTCGTTGGGGCTATTTTTGTTTTTAAGGAATGAACGCAATATCGTGGGATTAGTCGAGTGATTTTTTGAAGCGAAATGAAGCGACAATAAGGCCGATAACAGTGAATCCAAGTAACCAGACTGTATCTCGCCATAGCTCCATTAAATCTGCACCGCGCAGTACCACACCACGAATAATGCGCATAAAGTGAGTGGCTGGGAGGGCTTCTGATATCCATTGTGCCGCGACGGGCATTCCTTCATAAGGGAACATAAATCCGGACAGAAGAATCGACGGCAAAAGAATAAACACCGTCATCTGCATGGCCTGAAGCTGTGTCGTTGCAATGGTGGATATCACCAAACCTAAGGTTAAACTCGCGGCGATAAACAACAGTGTGCCAAACAGTATCTGACTAATGGCGCCGTTTATCGGCACGCCAAATATCCAGTGACCCAAGCCTAAAATGATAAACACCTGTATCAGACCAACAAAGATGTAGGGAATGATCTTCGCCACCATGAGTTCGATGGAGTGGATGGGTGTGGTAATCAGTAACTCTAAATTGCCACGTTCTCGTTCTCGGACAATGGCTGCACTGGTGAACAAGATCATCGTCATGGTCAGAATCACACCCAACAAACCAGGGACAATGTTTACCGCCGAGCGCCGACTCGGGTTGTAATACAGCGCAACTTCAAAGGTTTTGGTTGGGGCAGGGCGTATCTCAAAATCAAAATCCGTTAACGGCATGGTTTGTAGTGAGAGAATCGCAGAACTGATCATGGTGTCTGAACCATCCACAATCCACTGCCCAAGCTCTCTGCCTTGCACCATACGTTGGGTTAAGTCGCTAGGCAGAATTAAAGCCGCTCGCACCAAACCGTCTTGAATGGCTTGCTCGGCTTCTGAAGCGGTAGCGAAGGTTTCGACCACATCGACCACTTGCGTGACTTTGACGGACTCGGTGATCACACGCCCGGCAGTACTGCCACTTTGATCGACGACGCCAACGGGAATGTTGCGAATATCGGTATTTATGGCAAAGCCGAACAGCAGGAGCTGAATCAACGGGATCATCACGACCATGCCAAAGGTAATGCGGTCACGTGAAAGCTGACGGATCTCTTTGATCATTACCGCTTTCATACGGGCAATAGATTTCATCATTGGCGACCTTCTCCCGTAACGCTGACAAACACATCTTCCAAGCTAGGACGAGCAATGTTCATCTCGCAGCCATCAAGCTCAGGAAAGGTCTGGGTTAACCATTCGATCGGTTCTTCGATGTGCTGGTGGATTAAAATGCGTAAGCGAATGCCGAGCTGTGCGGCTGAGCGTACTTCTTCGCGTCGAATGACTTTCTCTTTTAGCTCGCGTAAATTATCCGCTTTGACTTCGACGATGTTAACGCCCATTTGCGCCATGAGTTCTTCTGGCTCACCATCGGCGCGGATTTCGCCCGCTTCCATAATCGCCAGACGATGGCAGCGTTCTGCTTCATCCATGTAGTGCGTAGTGACCAAAATCGTCGTACCTTGGTCAGAGAGATCAAACAATTGCTCCCAGAAATCGCGTCGGTTTTCTGGGTCAACCGCAGATGTGGGTTCATCGAGAAACAATAGCTCTGGTTTGTGCATAGTGGCTGCGGCGAGAGACAAGCGTTGTTTCTGGCCGCCACTCATTCCGCCGACGCGCTGTTTACGCAGTTGGTCGAGCCCGTAGGTGGCTAGTTGTTCTTCGATGCGAGCTTTCAGAGTCTTGGTTTCCATACCAAAGATTTGTCCAATAAACTCAAGATTCTCTTGAACCGTCAGGTCATCATAGAGGGAAAACTTTTGTGTCATGTAGCCAATCTTGAGGCGCAGAAGCTCAGATTGTTTTGGGATCTCTAGCCCGAGTACATCGACATTGCCCTCGCTTGGGCTAAGCAAGCCCGTCAACACACGAATGGTTGTCGATTTACCGCAACCGTTGGGGCCAAGAAAACCATAAATACTGCCTTTGGGCACATTAAGCGTGATGTTGTTGATGGCGGTGAAGTCACCAAACTTTTTCACTACATTTTCAGCTTGAATCGCGTATTCGGTCATTGGCTTACTCCACCAAATCCACTTGCGCTGGGATACCTGAAGGCAAGGATTGTGCGGAGTCTTGAAGGTCGACTTCTGCTAAGTACATCAAACGCGAACGTTCTTCCTCGGTAAGCGCGAAATAAGGCGTGAATGAAGGCTCAGTTGCTACCCAACGAACGGTACCGCTATACGGTTGCTCAACGCCATCTACATGCACGTTAACCGTTTTACCCGGCACAAAGTCGACTCGATAGTTAGCAGGAACATAAACGCGAGCGTATGGGACGCGGCTGGCTTGAATTACGGCAACAATACCATTAACAGGAACGCGTTCACCAAGGTTAAACGGTAGGTTATCTAACAAGCCATCTCGCGTGGCCGTGATGGTGAGTTCTGCCAGCTTTTGTTCTTGCAGTGCTACATCGGCTTTTGCAGCCATGAGTGCGGCTTTCGCTTGTTCAATATCTTCAGGGCGAGAGCCAGCCGTCAGTTTACTGAACTCTTCTTGTGAGGAGTCCAATTCAGCGCGGGCAGAATCTCTGGCTGCTAAAGCGGTGTCTTTTTCTGATTGGCTGATGAGTTTCTTGCGGACTAACTCCGCTTTACGTTGGTAGTTCTTTTGCGCTTCAACCAATTGAGCTTCCGCTCTGGCAACGCGTGCTTGCGCTGCGGCAATGTCTTCTGGTCGCTCACCATTGGTCAATTTCAAAAGATAGGCGTCAGCCTTGGCTTGTTCGGCAACTGCGTGAGCTAAAACGGCTTCTTGGTTCTTTGTATCGAGCTGAACCAGCACTTCTCCTTCGGTGACTTGGCCGCCTTCCTTAATGGGTAGGGCACGAATTATCTCGCTAGAGGTGGCAGTGAAGGTTACGCGGTCACGTTCTAATGTGCCAAGGGCTTGCTGTCCGTCATCTTTGGAACAGGCAGTTAAAAGAGTCAGGGCTAGGGTGCCAAGAATGATTCGCTTCATCATGCGACGCTTCCTCTAAGAAGGTGAGCTCGAACTCGTATCAAGCTATAGAAGAGTATGGGACTGCATTCAGTGTAACGTGAGTCAGTTTTGTCCGGCTAGGAAGTTAATTCCTTCAATATTCATCAATTGATTAATTATTGAAGCTGGCTTGATCCTGCGGAAGCCGTGCTTTACTTGGCTCTTTTAAGTTGATTACATGAAAATCATTTAAACAAAAATCTTGCCTTTCATGTAGAGCACGCCGTCGCCAGATACTCTTACTTGTTCGCCAGTAACTTCACAGTGCAAAATGCCTCCGCGCTGAGAAGCTTGGTAAGCGACCAGTGATGTTTTGCCTAACGCTTCTGCCCAGAACGGTGCTAACCCAGCGTGAATCGAGCCAGTTACGGGGTCTTCGTCACCACCATTTGCAGGCCAAAAGTAACGAGATACAAAGTCTTGTTGATCGCCTTTTGCGGTAACGACCACATCGTAAGGAGCGAGTGTCTTGAGGTGCTCTGAACGGTATTGAACCTCAAGTACCTCCTGCTGGTTGCCGACCACCACGAAATACGCTTGAGGGCTAAGCAGTACGCGTTCCACATCGCAACTTAGGCCTTCAATCAATGCCGAGGGAATATCAGAAACGGCTTTTGGAGGACGAGCAGGGAACGTCATCTCGATCTTACCTTGCGCATTCTTCTCTACGGTGAGGGTCCCTACTTCCAGAGTATGAAATTCAATCGTGCCATTAATGCCAAACTCATCAAACAGAACTAACGAAGAGGCCAGTGTTGCGTGTCCACAGAAATCGATTTCAGTAATCGGAGAGAACCAACGAATCTCATATTGGTTTGCGCCAATGGACTTTAGGAAAGCCGTCTCTGATAAGTTGTTTTCTGTCGCGATATTTTGCATCAATTCTGGGGCTAGCCATTCCTCTAATGGTATCACCGCTGCTGAGTTGCCTTTGAATTGCGTATCGGTGAAGGCGTCCACCACGTAGATATCCAATTCCATTTTCCTTCCTTGTTCCGTGAGCGATTAATTAGCATAAACCAAGTGCAATTAAGAGAGTAAGAAATTTGTGTTAGAATCTTAAAGTGTCAAAATTATAGATTATTTTGTGTTTTTTGATACTTACTGACAAGGGTTCGGACTGCTGGGTACTTACACTAGTGTTGAATTCATTGAAAGGAAGAAAAACATGAAAGCGATCTACAAATCAGTTTTGGCATTGAGTGTTTTTGCGGTCGGTTCTGCCCATGCATTTGAACTCGTGAGTAGAGATATTCAAGAAGGCCACCCGATGGCGAAGACATTTGAATACTCTGGTTGGGGATGTGATGGCGGGAATCAATCACCACAATTGATGTGGAAAGAAGCTCCAAAGGGCACAAAAAGTTTTGCGATCACCGTGTATGACCCCGATGCGCCAACAGGCAGTGGTTTTTGGCATTGGATAGCGTTTAATATTCCATCCACCGTTAGCGAGCTGCCTCGAGGCATTGATATGAACAAGTTAGGCGGCAAAGAATCTCGTATTGACTACGGCACAACGGGGTTCGGCGGCGCGTGTCCTCCAAAGAATGATGGGATGCATCGTTACCAGTTTACGGTGTGGTCATTGCCAACTGAAGAACTGAATTTGGCTGAAAACACGCCTCCAGCCATTGTAGGGTTTACTTTGAATAGTGTTGCTTTGGGTAAAGCGACATTAACCACGACTTACACGCGATAATTGAATATAAGGGGAGAGAATGGGTCACCAATATCAGGTTACGCTGTTTCGTGCGGAGCAGCAGCAGAAGCTTCGTAATGTCAGGATTCACTCCCCAAGCCTTATTCAGATTGTTAAGGGGAGTAAACATCTTTTCTGGAAAGATGAAGTACTCGACATCCATGATCCAAATATCATGCTTTGTGAAGCAAATGCATCCCTAAATTTTGAAAACCTTCCTCTACAAGGGCGATTTCTTTCTCGAATGTTCAGTTTTCACTGTGTGCCTAGCGATGAAATGTTGGAGCTAAGCATGAGCAACGCATTAGGAAACTATGTACCCGTTGTTGAGACAGATAAAGCATTGAAAGCGACGTTAAATGCTTTGTTTTCGTTTGAGCGGGAAAGCTTAAGTGAAGCGACACAACGCTATTGGATTATGGGCCTATATCAGCAGCTAGCTGAGAGAGGGTTATTGCATCGGTTGTTCTCGAGTTCACATATCTCTTTTAGTCAGAAACTTAGTCGTTACTTATCGCGCTCTCCAGGGGAGGAGCATCCATTAGACATGGTCGCGGGGCACTTTGCTATGAGCCGAGCAACATTGATACGCAAACTGAAACAAGAAGGTACCCAGTATCGTGAAGTATTGGCGGAAGTGCGCTTAAATCACGCACTTTACTTGATGCAAAATGGCTCGTATAACGTTGCTATGCTCGCACAGTTGTGTGGTTATCAGTCAGAGGGGCGTTTTAGCCAACGCTTTAAAAGTAAGTTCGGCCTAACGCCCAGCGAGTATATTAAAACGGTAGTGAGTTAATGTTTTACCGCTTTTGTATTTTTTGTGCTTTTTAGGTTAGCCATAATATTTGGCTTTCATTCGCAATGCTACATTCACCAAAGCAATCAACACAGGCACTTCGATCAGCGGGCCAATGACACCAGCAAAAGCTTGGTCTGAGTTTAGGCCAAACACCGCGATAGAAACCGCAATTGCCAATTCAAAGTTGTTGCCTGTTGCCGTGAAAGCAATCGATGCATTTTTGTCGTAGTCGATGCCCATTTTCTTACCAACGAAGAAGCTGACAAAGAACATCAACACAAAGTAGATAGCCAGTGGAATTGCTACACGGAATACATCCATTGGCAGTTCAAGAATCATTTCACCTTTCAAGCTGAACATCAGTACGATGGTCGCAAGCAGGGCGATAAGCGTAATTGGTGAAATGCGTGGGATGAACACGTCGTTGTACCATTGTTCACCTTTCGCAGCGACCAGCCATTTGCGGCTTAGGAAGCCCGCTAGGAATGGAATACCAAGGTAAATCAGAACACTTTCCGCGATGTCCATCATCGAGATATCAACCACGAAACCTTCGTAACCAAAGACTGGTGGCAACACAGTGATGAACAACCATGCCATCACACTGTAAGTCACGATTTGGAAAGCGCTGTTTAGTGCAACTAGGGCTGCGCCGTATTCTTTGTTACCGCCACCGATATCGTTCCATACAAGCACCATCGCAATACAACGAGCAAGACCGATCAAAATGATACCAACCATGTAACCCGGATGATCACCTAGGAAAGTCAATGCAAGGATGAACATCAAAATAGGGCCGACAATCCAGTTCATGACCAAAGACAGCGTGATCGCTTTTTTATCTTTCGTCACTGTACCTAGCAGGTTGTAGTTCACCTTTGCGAGTGGCGGGTACATCATCAAAATCAAACCAATCGCTAGCGGTACGTTTGTGCTACCAACTGACATTGACTCGTTCCACTCAGCAACTTGAGGGAATGCTGCGCCAATACCTACACCGATTGCCATTGCAACAAAAATCCACACCGTTAGGTAACGGTCCAAGAAGCTCATTTTGTCGCTGGCACTATTTAAAACTTGAGTAGTCATAGTGTTCTCTTATTCGTTTATCGTCGAAAGGCGATAGTTAAAGGTATAGTTTATCTGTGCACGCCTGACCAGCGTGCAAAGGGAATTAATCAAATAACTTGGAAAATCCTAGATTGAACTGATCAAACGCGTCGCGTTGAATGCGGTAACACACCTTAGGTGGGTTTGGCTCGGCGCTGATAAAGCCAGCTTGCTTTAGAATACGCAAGTGCTCGGAAACAGTAGATTGCGCAAGACCGAGTTCAGAAACCAAATCACTGTTCAAACAACCGCCCATGGTATCGAGAGTGTGCAGGATATGCAGAATGCGCAAACGTGCTGGATGTGACAAAGCTTTTGCTTGTGCTGCTAGAGTTTGTTCTTTCTCGAGCTGTTGTTGTGTTGTCTGAAAAACAACTTCGCACGTGTCGTTGCACTTATCACTCATTCGCTGGCCTTAATAGTTAATCGTCGAATTGCGATAAAGTGTACGCCTGCTCTGTGGAAGATGCAACAAATCGATGAAAAAATTAATCGGAAAATAACGATGAATAAAAAGTTGAAAAAATATCTCTTTTAAAAACAGTAATATAATCAAAATTCAAGTAGGTTACTAAAAGTTAACTAATTGCACTATATTTCTAGGTTACCATAATAAACCACATCCGACGCACAATGGTTATTGCGTCATCTTGTGAACTTATTTAAAGGTAATCCCATGAGCAACGTACTGATCATCAATGCACACGAACCATCACCATACTCAGAAGGTCGTCTAAACGCTTCTCTTGTCGACAAAGCACAGACGCTTCTGCAAGCAAAAGGCCATGAGGTTCGCGTTGTGACAATGCAAGATGAGATCAACGTAGATGAGCAACTCGCACACTTTGAATGGGCTGATCGCGTGATCATCCAAAGCCCAATCAACTGGATGTCTGTGCCTTGGTCATTCAAAAAATACATGGACGACGTGTTTACTGCGGGTATGGGCGGCGCACTGTGTGCATTCGATGGCCGTAGCGCAGAAGAACCAAAGAAAAACTATGGTACAGGCGGCACTCAAACCAACAGCAAATACATGCTGTCACTGACATTCAACGCGCCAGAAGAATCGTTTGATGATGAGAACGAATACCTATTCCAAGGTAAAGGCGTGGACGATTTGATGTTCCACATGCACGCTAACTTCCGCTTCTTTGGTATGTCAGCACTGCCTACATTCGCTTGTTACGACGTGATGAAGAACGCAGATATCGAAAACGATTTTGTTCGTTTCGAAGCGCACATTAACGAAAACTTCTAATCCTTTTAGAAACATAGTGCGAACTGAATGATGAATTGAGATGGACTGCTGCATGCGGTCCATTTTTATTTGTTTGCGGCGAGGTGACGTTTTTATTACTCTAAAGCACTAAATGTATCTAGCTTACTTTTCGTTACCTAGATTAGGTGCGTATCTTGAGGTGTATTGTGGAAAGCAGAATCAGTGTAGATAGCAAAGGTCGTAAGTCAGTGGCGAACGTATGTGCGGAGCCATGTGCTATCGAGAAAGGGATGCGTCTAATTGGTGGTAAATGGAAAGGCTCTTTGATTTTTCATTTGAAAGACGGCCCAGTTCGTTTCAATGACTTAGCACGCATGCTAGGCGGCGCAAGCAAAAAGATGATCGACCAGCGCCTCAAAGAGCTAGAAGCGGAAGGTATGGTGGTACGCAAAGTGATCAGCGATCGCCCAATTGCAGTCAGCTATGAGCTAACAGAGTTCGGCCGTACCGCACTTAAGATTCTTGATGATTTGCGAATTTGGTCTGAAAAGCATCAAATTGAGCTTCGTTAAGACCAAAGTAGTTAATCGCAAACGTCACTCTCTTTTGAAAGCTGATTAACAATACATCGCCGTTTATACCCAAGTAACTTAGATGTGCTTTATTCAAATCGTAATTTGTTTCGTAAAACAACGTACTCTTTCTAGTCAGGCATATCGAAGCTACTTGAGCATAATCGTACTTTTTAAATTTTTGATTTTTAGTTATTATTTTATCATGCTTAATAAGTTGTAGAATAAATCACTCACTTCAGTTGAATTTAAAAAAGCACTATTTAATTCCAGTTTCTTTTCAAAATCGGAATATTTATCGAATTCCTCTTTCTCAACTAAACCTATTGGTGAGTTGTCGTTAACGTGGCTTTCATATTTTTTGATGGTATATAATTTAGACTTTTCGTCAAAATATTGAATTATCTTAATGTTAACGTCAGGTCTCTCCGTATTATACGTGATCGTAATTTTTTCATAATCTTTATTAATCGGAGTCGTAAGCCCTGTAGGGTAGATGATTTTAAACCTATTAATGTCATTCTTCTTCGTGCTTTTATAATGTTTTGAGTATGAAAAGTTTTCAATTGCACTTTTAGTGACGATAATTGACTCACCTTTCTTTAAACCGTATTCGGTACATTCATAATCGTCGACAACCGTAGAATTTCTTTTCTTTTCAATCAGGTAGGACATAGTTGCAGATGTCCCTCCGTGTTCCAGTTTTTGTTGGTTTACAGAACAATAGAAATGACCTTTGTCCACCGTCATTGCGTTGACTTGTTCCGGATTTGAAATGGTGGGATGTATATCTTTTGCTGGATCGTTGTCGCTTCCTCCTGAACCGCATCCAACTAATCCGATACAAACGGCCATATAAAGCAAAGAGATTTTATTCATACTGTATTTCTCAATTAAGATGTGTGATTGCAAATAACGATTAATTACATTTTTATAAAGTGAAATGTTTTTTATTTTAATTGAACGGTGTTTTATTGGTAATTTAATCGTTTGCTTTTATTTTGTCTCTTACGGTATCTATGTTTTCATTTATGGTATGAATTATTAGATTTGCACAATTGTGAGTTGCAATAGGATAATAATCGCTAGCCAACTACTTGTGTAGGTACCGTTATGATTTATATATCCGTTAAGTCTAAGTTTTTAGTCTTAATTTCATGTATTTATCGCGAAAGTGACTTAGAAGTAAATAACTAACGTTGTTTGAGGGGAGCCTGGGCTTCACTGATCTTGTTTTTCATCAAGGCGTTGTATAATGAACAAGGACTCTATTTCCAACTTGTTGATACATATCAGATCTCACGGATCTGATATGCATTCCAAGTTATTCTCACTAAGGCAAGAATCTTAGCTTATTTAAGGATAGAAAGTTTACTTGGGTGTAGAAGATATTAGTAATCCAATGTGCCACGGATAGGGTAGTTATTGTTTGGATCGCGAATCCATGCCAATCCGCGTGATAGCGCGCCAAGCTCAGGGCGAACAAACGGGTTGTTTGAAATATCCACCACGTGTAAGTCGCCGTGTTCATTCACCACAAACAGACCTGGTTCTGCGAAATTATGATCGGTTTCCTGTTCAGATCGAGGAATAGATACATACAAGCCTAGCGTTTTCATTTGTTCTTCGGTCAGGCCGTAAGCGATAGGGAAGCTGATTTCGAGTTTCTCTAGATGCCCCTCTAGCTGTGCTTTTGAATCGCCAGAAACGGCAAGAATATCGACGCCAGCATCAGCGAAAGCCTGTTTGTAACTCTCAAGCTCGTTGAGGTACTTAGTACAAAGAGGGCAGTGTTTACCACGATAAACGAATACTGCTTGCCAAGTCGCATCACCTTGCGGCTGACCCAACGTTACGCTTGAACCATCTAGCAAAGTGGCTTGAAGATGAGGGAAGCTGTCGCCCGCTTTAAGTTTCACTGAAGTTGCCATATTGACTCCCGAATTGGTGGTGTATATCCATGAATGCCCCTTTCTCAACAAAGCGATTGGGGGATGAGACTTCAATGTAGACTCTGTTTTGCTGTGTTTCAACTAGTTAACTTTTAGTAACCTGCAATAAGGTAGTAGAGTGCAAAAGATGAAAAAGCAGAACTTAAGATACAACGAAGTGGGGGTGTAGTATCAGGAGCTAAGTTCTGCTTGAGGTTAGGCTATGACCACTGGAACATATCGTTAAGATAAACCAGAGTCATCACTTCTATTTTATTACTCGATTGAGCTAGGCGTTGCTGAAAAAAGTACGCCATCATTGGCTTCTTCATTTCTTCCTCCTTTACGCTGACGAGTAAATTATGTGTATAAAAGGGGATATAAAAAAGAGAGTGCTTTTGTTGGCTTTTTTCCTAATAACGTAAATATATGGGGCTTTAAAGCCGAATTTGGAGGTTAATTGTGGAAAAGGGGAACAGATAATTAGGAAGTTTTCTTATTTTATTACCGCCAACTTAAGTAAACTATTCCTATCCACAAACTTCACAGATCTAAGGTTGATTCAGTGTCTGATCTCAATTTGTTTCGCTATTACCAACGATTACTCTCGTTTAGCGTTGGTGATGAAACAAAAACCACGTTACAGGACATTGCCGACATCATGTTCACTTCTTCTCGGCATGCTCGTAGCCTGCTAACGCAGATGCAGCAGAAGGCGTGGTTGAGCTGGCACCCGAAAGCTGGGCGGAACCAACGATCGACTCTTATTCTGAATATGGAGTTAGACGTTTTAAAAGAGAGCTTGGCTCTTGAACGTATCAAGTTAGGCAAGTATGAAAAAGCACTGGCGATATTAGATGAAGACGAAATGGCATTTGGCCGTTTGTTAAAAACAACGTCTGGTGCTTCTGTTCAAGAAGGACAGCTCAATATTCAATTAACCTATAAGCGAATGTTTGAGCGCGTCGTTCCACATCAACTTCAGCGTAGCAGCGAACGTTTCTTATTAAGGCAAATCTATTGTTGCTTAGTTTCGAGTGATCACAATGGGAAAGTGCAACCAGAACTCGCACATCACTGGCGTTATGACGAAGACACCTACGAATGGACTTTCTACCTTCGTCCAGGTCTGACTTTTCATAATGGTAATTCCATTGATGCAGAAACAGTGGTTAGCTTGTTTGCAAAATTGAGTTCACTACAGTATTACGAAAAAGAATTGGCACATGTCGCTAACATCACTGCGCCAACGCCATTGAAAGTTGTTTTTAAGCTTAATCGAGCTGACTTGGGCTTTGCTGGACTTATTTCTGGGGTGAAATACGGCATTCAACCAGTAAGCCAAGTTAACGTAGCGAATAACAAGCTGGTGGTCGGAAGTGGCCCATTCTCTGTTGTCGAGCACAATGAAAGTCGTTTAAAACTGCAAGCATTTAATGGTTACTACGCATGTAGAGTTCTAACGGATTTGGTGACTATCTGGATTGTTAATGACGAGCAAATGGAGAACCCGTCATTGGCAGCAAATACGTTGCAAAGGGATGCTTCGCCCGAGGAGGATTTGTGTGGACACTATATGTCGACGCAAAACCGAGAAAACTCATCGGCGAGCAAGCGTAGCCGAATAGAAGATGGTTGCTTATTCACCTTATTTAATCAGCACGCTAAGCACAAACTCTCTTTAGCGCAGCGCCGTTATATTAGTGAGCTAATTCAACCTGAGCACTTGGCCGAAGTGATGCGCCGCGAGAATATTGTGTTTGGGAGTATACCCGCTTATAACCTGCTACCAGGTTGGAAGCCAGTGCTCCGTCCGTTCAGTGAGCCGCTTAAGTTACCTAAACACATTACGATAGCAGGATATAACTATACCGCATTGCGTCGCTGTGCGCGGGCTATTTCTAATCGTTTGGCGAGTGTTGGCAGTAAAGTAGAAATTGTTATGTATTCCTACCGTGAGCTGAACGAGAAGGCTAAGAACGGTGAGCTAAATGAGACAATGGTCGTAACGAACATAAACCTAGATGATAATCGTCATGCCTCAGCGTTCACGAACTTCTTCAGCAACGCTGTGCTATTCCACACTTTGGGAGAAAAGAACGCACAATGGTTAGATGAACAACTACAGAGAGTCAGATCTTTCGTTCCACTTGAGGAGTACCTTAATGCATTGGAGCCAATTGCATCGACGTTGATCAGCGAGTATTGGATTGCACCTATGTTCCACCATACACAAACTTTGCGCTTCCAAGGTGTGTTAGAAGACGTCGCTTTAACTAACTGGGGTTGGCCAGATATTCGCTCGGTGTGGTCAGCGGATTAACTGCCTTAGTTATTTAGCAAAGTGCTGCTTCACGAATTCAATGAAGGCTTTGGTTTTCGCCGATTGATAGATAAGTTGCGGATACACCAAGTACACTGCGTTGTGCTGGTGGTCCGTTTCTTCCGATAGAACCTGCACTAGTCGGCCATTATCAACGTCTTGCTCGACAAAGTAACTTGCTAATCGAGCGATGCCATTGCCGGACAGGGCCGATTCTTTGAGTAGGCGGTTTTCATTGCTTGAAAGCCAACCTTGGGTTTGAACCGTTCCCGTTTTTAAAGGCCATTCTTTTTGATGCAACGTGGTTAAGCATTGATGGCTTTTTAAATCACCTAATGTCTCCGGCGTGCCTTGTTCTTGCAGATACTCAGTAGAGGCAACCAGCCAGTGGTAGTAGTCCAAAAGGTGATGAGCAATCATATTCTCTGGCGGCGTTCTTGTCGCTCGAAACGCAAAGTCGACGCTGGTTTCCGTCAGATTAAACGCTTGATAGCTAGAAAGGATATCGAACTCTACGTTTGGATGTAGAGCGCGAAACGCCACACATAAATCATGCAGTACCGCTTCAGCAAACATCTTGGGAGCGGTAAGCCGAATCAGGCCGTCTATTTGCTCAGATTGCTGACTTAAACTCTTTTCCATTTCCATTACGCGTCGTTTGAGATCTTCCGCTTGCGCAAAGATCGATTCACCTTCTGCCGTCAATCTCACGCTGCGTGTAGTTCGAACAATCAAAGGCGTAGCGAGTTCCGATTCCAATCGCTTGACTTGTTCTGACAGGTAACTTTTAGAAATGCCAAGTTGCTCCGCTGCCCTAGAAAAGTTGAGTGTTTGAGCCACTTCGGCAAACAGCATCAGTTTTTCAATTCTTTTGTAATCTGTCATCTCGATTGTTCGCTAACGAGGATAATGAATTCGATTTTACGGTATTAAACTAATTTTTACGAACGGTAAGATGGTTCGAGTTAATTTCAGAAATTGAAAATGCAGAAATCGGAAAAGTGAGAACAACGATGAACAACCCAACACTACCGCTCGCCAAAACCTTACCTAACGTTAGCCGCTTGGTCTTCGGCTGCATGGGGCTTGGAGGGGAGTGGAATCGCAACCCATTAACCGCCCAAGATGAAAACCAAGCTTATGCCGCTGTAGAGGCAGCATTAGAGGTAGGCATTAATCTCTTTGATCATGCGGATATCTACAAATTCGGTAAGGCAGAAGAAGTATTTGGGCGCATCTTAGCCAATGACTCAACGTTACGAGAACGAATTTATCTGCAATCCAAGTGCGGCATCCGTCTAGGAGATGAGCAAGGTGTGAAGCAGTATGACTTCTCTGCTAAATGGGTGACGGCTTCTGTTGAGAGCATTCTTGAACGCCTTGGCGTGGAAAACCTTGATGTTTTGATGCTGCATCGCCCGGATCCTTTGGTTGAATTTGAAGAACTGGGCACAGCGCTCCAAGCACTGAAACAAGCTGGCAAAGTTAACCACTTTGGTGTCTCTAACATGAACAGTGCTCAAATTGATCTTCTCCAACAAGCTACGGGTGAAGTTATCGTGGCGAACCAGTTGGAAATGAGTCTGGCTAAGTCTGACTTCATCAAGCAAGGCATGGGGCTTCCTTCGTCGGCATCTGATTACGTTGCAGGAACACTGGAACATGCCCGTAAGCACAATATCCAACTGCAAGCGTGGGGCAGTATGGCGCAAGGAAGATTCTCAGAGCGTGGCTTACATTCTGATGATCACAACACCAGACAGACGGCGGAGATGGTGATGGCGCTGGCAGCTGAATATGGCGTGTCGTCTGAGGCGATTGTTTTAGCCTTCCTGACGCGTCATCCAAACCAAATTCAGCCTGTTATTGGTACTGCAAACCCACAACGTATTCGCGCTTGTGCTCAAGTGGAAAACGTCACGCTGTCGCGCAGCCATTGGTATGGCTTGCTCGAGAAAACCCTTGGTCATGAGATCCCGTAGGAGAGAAAAATGAAATACGTACAAGTTCAAACTCTGATTCAAACGGCATTGGAAATTGCGACTGCTCGCAAGCAAAACATTGCGGTTGCCGTGGTTGATACACATGGAGAATTGCTCGGTTTTGCCCGAATGGATGATGTGAGTCTGCAAGCAGGTTTGTTGGCCCAGAACAAAGCTTACACCTCGGCTAGAGACCGTCAGCCTAGCGGCAATCTGGGTGCTTGGGCTCGTGAGACGGGTAAGCAGTTGAGTTATTGGACTGACCCGAAGATCACAGGCTTTATGGGTGGTGTGCCTATAGAACAAGAGGGGAAAATCGTCGGTGCAATTGGCATTAGCGGTTTGGCTGAGCAAGATGATGAAGCACTTGCGATGGAAGTATTAAACGCGCGTTGAGTATAATGTTTATCAGTAGGTGTGATGCTTTGTCCAGCTTTGTACTCACTGTAGGGACTCAAGTTCACAGGCTTCGTCGAGTCACAATGCTATCTAATAGCCTGAAGTAAGCAGAAGTTGAAATCGCGAACTATGATTAATTTATTTGAAAGCTTTGAGGCCTAAATATGTTTCATAAGGTATTCGTTTCGCTATTTTTTGTTCTCCTCTCAGGCTGTGGTACGAGTGACAGCGCGTTAAAAGAGAGCGGTTATGATGAAGCTTATATCCAAGGCTTTCATGACGGTCGGCATAGTGGTATGCAAGAGGCAGGGAATGATTTTGAACACTATATTAAGGACGAAACAAGGTATCAAACCGACTCAGATTATCGACAAGGCTGGGATGCTGGTGAGGTAGAGGGTAACAAGTTACAAAAGCAGGCGACCGCGATAGGACAAGGCATGATTGATAATTCATATGAAGAACGTGATGTCTTTGATCCTGATAAAGTGGCGAAAGATGCAATAAAAGGCGTTGATACATCGGAATTGAAAAGCCTAGAGTAACGGACTGATATAAAGAATAAAACTCGTCATTTGACGAGTTTTTTTTTGTCTAAACGGTTCATGTTTCAACGCTCAACAGGGCATTCATCGTTTGAGTATGAGTAATGTGGTTAATCACCTTTCTTGTTCTTTTGTTCAAGGATTAACGATAACAGGCGAACGAGCAGGGACTGAGCTTCCGGTGAGAGCAATCGCGCTACGGCCGTTAAGTCATTTGCTGTGACATGCTGAACATCACGTACATCTAAAGCAATATCTAGGTCAGTCAAATGAAGCGAACGCAATATGGCACGATATTGTGAGAGTTTAAGATCGGACTCTCCGCGCTCGATCCTTTGATATGTTTTTACGCTCATTCCAGCGATGTTTGCCATTTGCTCACGGGAGAGGCCATTCGATTTTCGTCTTGCGATCAGTGCTTGAATTATTGGGTCTACCTGCATGTGCTCTCCTGAAAGGACAGTTTTGACCTAAACGGAGCAAGAAGTGGACCAGTTTAACCACCACATATTTACCTGCTTTGCAATCAGTATAAAAATAACTGTCTTATAAAAACGTAAATATTTTAGTCAGTTATTAACTCAATGGAAAAGTATCAATCATACAAATCAATAGAAACGAAAGCTTCTATTCGCAAAATGCAACGCATTTTAGATCATTTATTTAGTGAAATTGATCAGCAACATCGTGAGACTAAAGAGAATGTTGTGACACTGATTCAACAGTCACAACAGCGATTGATGAACTACAAAGAGCTTTACCTTCACAAAGAATCGATAAGTGAAGTAGAGCTGCGGATGGCGCATGAAAATATGAGTGAGACTGAGAAGCAGGTCGCCGATATGGGTATTCCAGTGTTAACTTATATCATTGGCGCGCTAGATAAAGCGTATTAACACAGTCGTAAAGTCGGGCGATACAAGATTTATGCAATTTCGATCAATTGATGACATCTAAAAGAAAGGATGCAAATGCTGGGGAACCACACCCAGCATTCGGACACTCATTTACCTATATTTTCGAACCGTAAATCAGTGTTTAGAGGTATGTGAACCAAACAGTGTCGGTACGCAGCGAATAATAGCGATATTGTCCGATCTAGGCTACGTCCTTGGAATCTAACACCTTCACTTAAACTGTAAATTAATCTGTACACCCAGCCAAATTGAGCCATTGAGCACGTTCTTCCTTCTCTTTAAGCGATAAAAGACTAATTAGTGACGAAAAAAACAACACATCTTAGGTAAAAGATAAGAGTTGTTAAAATATATCGCTATAAGATTGACCTTTTGCTTTTCAATCGTCCTGCTTATGCCTTACAATCTTTTCGAACCAAATCCATTCATAACGAATGGGGTTGATGAATTAAGATGAACAATTTTGCTTCGAACCCAAAGTTGCGCACATTTCATCAACGATGACATCGCCAAAAATGACTCTCAAGTGTTCATGTGCAAATGATTAACCACCTTTTGTTGCATGTTTTCTTAGCCATACAGGGCTCTTGTAACATAGTGCTCTTGTAACCAAATTTTGACTAAGTCGGAGCGTTTTGTTGTGTGCTTTAGATAAAGCACAACTGGCGAGAAATTAACGGATTGAATTTAGAGGTATTAACCGTGAACCTAAAACTTGTCGGCAGCTCCCTGATCGTTGCAGGTACTGCTCTTGGCGCTGGTATGCTTGCTATACCAATGGTGCTTGCTCAATTTGGCCTCCTTTGGGGCACTCTTCTTATGTTGTTCATCTGGGCTGGAACGACTTATGCTGCGCTGCTCCTTCTTGAAGCCAGTTGCAAAGTAGGTGGTGGTGTGAGCATGAATGCAATTGCTCGCGAAACGCTTGGTAAAGGAGGTCAGTTGGTAACCAACAGCTTGCTTTACGCCCTGTTAGTTTGTCTATTAATGGCTTACATCATTGGTGCGGGTGATCTGGTACAAAAAGTAACAGCCTCAATTGGGCTTCCAACATCTACGATCTCAAGCCAAGTCGGTTTTACTCTTTTAGTTGGTATCATTGTTTCGGCAGGTACAGGGGTAGTAGATAAGCTGAATCGCGGTTTGTTCCTAGGCATGATCGTAGCGCTGATCCTGACACTTTTTGCGCTTGCACCAAGCGTCTCGTTTGAAGGACTTGATGAGGTTGTGAGCGACGATAAAATGGCACTTATCAAAACCAGTTCGGTGCTTTTCACCAGTTTCGGTTTTATGGTCGTGATCCCATCGCTTGTAACTTACAACAAAGAAGCGAGTAAAACACAGCTGCGTAATATGATTATCGTGGGCTCAACTATTCCGCTTGTTTGTTACCTATTATGGTTGTTAGCGGTTGTCGGCAACCTACCACCTCATGAGCTTGTTCAATACTCCAACGTAACAGAGTTGATATCGGTACTAGGTCAGCAATACGAGGGCTTAGAGTTCATCCTATCCATGTTTACTGGTTTGGCACTACTAACGTCGTTCTTAGGTGTTGCAATGGCGCTATACGATCAAAATGCAGACCTACTGAAAGCAAGTAAGCCAGTGATTTTTGTTACTACTTTTGTGCTACCACTATTAGGTGCTGTATTTGCGCCAGAACACTTCCTAGCTATTCTCAGCTACGCGGGGATTATTCTCGTGTTTCTCGCGGTCTTTGTCCCATTATCAATGACCATGAAAGTGCGCCAAGTGCCGGTAGAAGATGACAATATTTATGAAGCTGGTGGCGGCGCAATGGGAATGAGCATGATCTTCCTATTCGGCTGTTTCTTGCTGTTTGCCCAAGCAGTATAAAATCACGCTAGCTTATTTAAAAACTGAGCCGCTCGTAGTCAAACGGGCGGCTTTTTTGTATTCATAGCCGAACCCAGGCCACTCAAAGTCATCAGCATTTGTGATGTTTGACGTTTCTCTGATAATCACGGTTAGCGCTGACTTTTTAGTAAAACTCCTTAGCGAAAGGCTGACATGTACAGTGATTCACCCTTCTATTATATCGATGTTGATATGAATAAGAGGCTCTGTTGTGTCAAAGCAATTATCTTTTGCCATGGTTGGCGTTATGTTGTCTTTAGGTGTGTTGAGTACAGAAGCGGTGGCTGACCCGAAGCATAAGCATGGACATCGGTACGATCACCATCATGCACATCACCACCATCATAAACACAAGCGCAAGCACAAGCATAAACATAAACACAAACATCGTGACGTTATTTATGTGGAGACCCGACGACCAAGGCGCAGTTACTATTACCATGACCGAATTCCTCGGAATAGTACCTACATAAAGATTGGAGATTTCACTTATCTAAAAGTGGACGACCGCTATTATCGTCGTTCTAATGATCGCTATATCCATGTCGAGTTCAATTAAACTTGAAAGGACACATAGTCGGCGTTCTTGTAATGTTGAGCTTAATAGCACCAACATGGCACATGTAACATCGACCAATACTAGGGTAGAGGGTTAAAAACAAAAACAGCGAGCCGGTGCTCGCTGTTTTCGCTTAAATGAGTGTTAGACAGTAAATCTATTTAAGATTTGATCTTGTTTATGTACATCTTCTTGTTGCGCCTGCATCGCGTCGTTGGTTCGATTTGCCGATTCGGCGACTTGAGTCGATAGGTCTTTAATATTCACCGTATTGTTGTTGATCTCTTCAGCGACAAGGCTTTGCTCTTCCGCTGCTGAGGCAATTTGCAAGTTCATATCTGAAATACGCTGAATCGCGTCACGAATGCGTTGTAACGCACTATTTGCTAAACCCGCTTTTTCAACGGCCTCTATAGCACTACCTTTGCTTTGATGCATGGCATTTGCCACAGATGAAGCGCCAGATTGTAGTTGCTCAATCATAGTACGAATCTCTGTTGTCGACTCTTGAGTACGTTGTGCCAGTGTACGTACTTCATCTGCAACAACGGCGAAGCCTCGGCCAGATTCTCCCGCACGTGCAGCCTCGATTGCGGCATTCAACGCGAGTAAGTTTGTTTGGTCCGCAATATCGTTGATGACTTTTAGAATCGTTTCGATATTAGCGGTAGCAGATTCCAACACTTGTACTTCTTCGACTGCAAGGTCAATGCTATCGGAAAGCATGTTTATCGTTTGTGTCGATTCACCAACGATAGAAGACCCCTCAACCGTTGCTTGGTCGGCTTCTTTGGCTGCACTTGCCGCACCTTGCGCATTATTAGCAACCTCTGTCGCGGTGACAGACATCTCATGCATCGCGGTAGCAAGTTGTTCTAGCTCTTGCAGCTGAGTGTGAATTGCGCCTGCCGAGTCTTTTGCGCCCTCAGCGGTGATTTGAGTTCCGTTTAAAATTTGATCAGAAATACGTTTCGACTCAATGATTTGCTGTTGTAAGTTCTCCATGAACGTATTGAAGTTTGTGGCAAGCTCAGAAAACTCTTGGTCAGTATCTGTTTCGAGGCGTTGTGTAAGGTCGCCTTTCCCTGATGCTACATCTTTAATCGCATTATTTAGCGTGTCCAAAGGACGCATGAGAGTGCGAATCAACAGAGTTAGGGCGATAATAGATGCAATCACGGCAATGATTGAATAAATAATAGCGTTGTTACGGAGCTCTCCTACGGCAGAATAGGCAACCGCTTCATCGATCACCGAACCTACGTACCAGTTCTCTCCAGGAATGTGAGTCAGGTTAACCATGTAGCGGTTGCCATCAATCTCAACATGTTGTGCTGATTGCGTAAGTTCGATTTGTGGGAGGTAGCTACCGACTTTCTCACCGTTGTATTTACTTTGAGGGTGAGCAATGGTTGTGCCATCAGCGGTGACCAGAAATAAGTAACCAGCATCAAACAGATTCACTTGGTTGACCAGATCTGAAAGGGTAGTTAATTCGAGGTCATAAAACATACCGGCTAAAAACTGGCCATTTTCTTTTACTGGCGTACCAACAGAGATGATAACGTTTTTCGAAGACGCATCGACGTACGGATCGGTTACGACCAAATCGCCTTTGCTCTTAGCTGCAATAAACCAAGGACGCTGACGTGGGTCGTAGTCTGGACCCGCATCCCAGCCGTCGTCATTTTCAATCACAAAGCCATTACTTTCATAACCAAAACCGATGGCAAGGAAGCTGCTTTTTGGCGTGGGTCTTTCAAGTATGTTTTGAACATAGCTATGTGAACTGGGATCAAGCTCAATCACTTCAGTAATGGAGCGAGCGAGATCCTTCTTTGCATTCATTTCTGATTGCACAGTGTTACCAACACTGGTCAATATCTCGTTGACACTTGAGTCGATTTGCTCCTGAGTTTGGGAGCGGATGGTCATAACTTGTTGTGTCGACAATAACGACACGGTAATTAGCAGCAAAAATGAAGAGGCTGTGACAACCTTATGTCTGAATTTCATGAGCTTTCCTCTGATTCTCCCGGTTGGTTCCACTTTGCTTTCGCCTCTTTTAAACCGAGCGAATTGGGCATAAAGAGAAACCTATTGTGTTTGGTTATATTTTTATCGACATCTTTGTCAAAAACATGAACTCATTTGTCGTCTTTTTTAACTAAATTTAAACAAAACGATAGTTTACGTTAAAACTTGTGAGTGTGATCATGTTTGCGAGCTCGATTAATGAAATCGTCATAATGAAAAGAATTGCTTAACAAACAGTGGCATTAACTGGCTTTACAGGTGAGGTGATGAAAATTTTGTTGGTGCTGAAAGGTGTTTTGTTGAAGTTTTGTCTTCGTAAATTATGAGCTTTTTACTAAAAGCCTAATGTGGACGGAGTTTTAGGTATAAAAAAGGCCCCGACGATGCGGAGCCTTTGTTAATTGACGTCTCGATTTTAGAAAATAAGATGAGCAACGCCAGCAATCACAGGTAACGTGATTAACGTACGTAAAATGAAAATTACGAAGAGCTCTACAATGTTTACTGGAATTTTGCTGCCTAATAGTAGGGCACCTACTTCCGACATGTAGATAAGCTGAGTTACTGACATTGCTGCAATAACAAAACGTGTCATTTCGTTATCGATTGAGGCCGCTAAAATTGCTGGAATAAACATATCTGCAAAGCCAACAACGATTGTCTGTGATGCTGCAACAGCTTCAGGGACTTGCAGTAGCTCTAGGTATGGGATAAACGGTTGACCCAGAATTGCAAATACAGGCGTGTATTCTGCAATCACCAATGCGACGGTACCAAGACCCATCACTACAGGTAGTACGCCAAATACCATGTCGACTGCGTTGTGTACGCCTTCTTTAAATACAGACTGAACCGATGTGACTTGACCAGCACGCTTAAGAGCTAGATCCATACCCCAAGAGAATGTGGTGTGGCCTTCTGGCACTGCATCTGCGTCTTTATCTGGGTTGCTGCCGTCAATGTAGCGATCTTTCTTCAGACTAAGCGGAGGCAGGCGAGGAATGATAATCGCAGCTACGATACCAGCTAGACAGATAGCGCCGTAGAAAGGCAAAAATAAGTGCTCTAGTTTTACCTGAGCGATAACAACTAAGCTAAACGTGATCGATACTGCTGAGAAAGTGGTCCCGACAACAGCCGCTTCACGCTGAGTATAGAACTTATTTTCGTATTGCTTGCTGGTTAGCAAGATACCAACACTTCCGTCGCCTAACCAAGATGCCATACAGTCAATTGCACTGCGGCCAGGTAGGTTGAATACCGGACGCATTATTTTACTGAGTAACGCACCAAATAGCTCCAGAAGACCGAAGTTCAAAAGAAGCGGAAGCAGTAAACCCGCGAAAATGAAAACGGCAAACAGAGTAGGTAGGAGACCAGTAAGAACAAGCCCGCCAGTGTTCTCTTCCCAAATTGCTTTTGGACCCACTTGGAAAAACGTCATTAACACGGCAGCGCCGCCGATTAAACGAACAACGAGCCAAAGTGGAGATGGGTTGAAGAGACCGTTTAAAAAACCATTACGTAAAATTGCAGCTGGCTTAAAAATTTTGCAAAGAACAGAAGCAACGGCCATGAAAGCGATGATACTGGTGACGATAGCAATCAAGGTATCGCCTAACACCGCTGGGATGACTTTTGCCATCACTGCAACGGGAATGGTTAGGCCGCCATCGTAAGAGATCGGAGCCATAAAGAGTAGAAGACCAATTAGGGAAGGGATGAAAAACATCCAAAAGTTGCCCTTAGGAGCTTCAGTAGCATTAGTGGTGTTATGCATAGTTGTCTCGTGTTACTACTAGTCAATACTTGCCATTTCCATGACATAAATATTCACTAAACATCCGTATTTAATCACAGTTTTGCGGAGGGTACCCGCAAACTGCATCCATTGCAATACTATTCATTAAATACATCTAGTTATTCAGCCGATTTGTCGGGTAATTGGTCAAATAACGTCTAAGTGTATGCGAATATGTTGCTTGTGTTAGAAAATTGTAGCACGAGAGGCGAATTGCGCAGTGAATTATGGGGCGCATTGTGACTGGAATAATAAAATGGTAAACAAATGTGATTTTGATCTGACTAACTTCTTAGCCAGAAATTCAGTTAGCCTTATCTATTCTAAGGTTTTTAGTGGTGTCAAAATACCGTTCAGCGTTTCTTGTACCGTTGCAGTGTGAACCTATTGAGCCAAATCCGATTGAAGCATGTCGCTTCAATCGGATCGAAATTTTATGCTTTTTGTTGACGGCTAAGTATGTATAGGTAACTCCAGTAAATCAGAGCCGTAGAAAAAGCCAATATTGCTGGGAAAACCAGCGTATATAAACCATATACCGTAAATAGAGCCGCTCCCGCGACGCCGCCAAACAAAAAGCCAAAGAAAATGAATAGGAATAATTTTGCTTTACGTCGGTCAAATTGACGACCTCTCAAGCTCTCTCCAATCATAATCCCTAGATCGGTGATGATTCCGGTCATATGTGTGGTTCTGACTACTGCGCCGCTAAACGTGGTGATCATTGCGTTTTGTAATCCACATGCTGCTGATGCTAGATATTGGCCGTACAAATCCCCTTGCACCAAAAAGCCCAAGCTGAGTAAGAGCAAGCTCCCTTCTATGCACAGTGCAACACCATATCTTCGCCCTAGTTTTAACGCACTGCTTTCAATAAAAAAGCCGCTAAAGGCAGCGCCAATCAAAAAGCTAAATACGATGAAGAGCAGGTGAATGGAGCTATCCACACCTGTTAGCAAGCTGTTCCCTAGCTGAGTTACGGTTCCCGAAAGATGAGTTATCGCTTGGTGTTGAAAGCCGAGAAGACCAACGGCGTTGACGCAGCCCGCGAGAAGAGCTAGTAGAAACGCGCCATATTCCACCCAACGAGGAAGTCTGGAAATCACAATAAACCCCCACCAAATATTAGGAGCCGATTATAACGCTCACACCGAGTTACGAAACCCTTTACAGTAAAACTCGATTGATCATTCTCAAAAAAATCTCACTTATAGGGCGGTTGTCCGAGCCAAAATAAATACGTGAACGCGGATTGCTCGCTAGCAGATGTGTTCCGTTGTGCATTCGAAACTCACCCACCCGTGTTTCATTTGTTCATAGACTGAAACGGTAGGTTGGTGGAACTCTTTATCGGTAAATAGACCGACGGGAATGATCATGATTTCTGGGTATGCAGAAACAAACAACCTCATTGTTGTGCCGCAGGATGGACAAAAGTCATACTGAACCTCACCGCCATCATCGCCAATTCGGGTATAGCTAGTGACTTCACCGTTTAAAGTGACGTGCTCTTTTTCAAAGCGAGCTTGTACCCCAAAAACACTGCCAGTTCGTTTTTGGCACTCGAAGCAATGGCAGACAGACGTGTGGGTGGGCTCTCCCTTACAACGGATCTCAACTAAACCGCAGGCGCACTCGCATGTATGAATGGTTTTTGTCATCGTGATTACCTATTTGTCCCAATACACCAATAGACCTAGAGCACAGAGCTTATGTCACTAGCTCGTTATGAGCTCTGGACTTGAAACTATTTGGATACAATCAGTTTAGTTTAATTTTGAAACACTTGAAGAGGTGAAATCATTTGGGTATACAATGGTATACTCGCTTTTCGTTTATACCTTGAAACAAGGAAGTCTTCATGACTCACAAAAAAATCCTGCCGATACCACTTATTCTACTTATTCCAATCGTTTTATTGGTTGTGGTTGTGATCGCGGGTGTTTATCGCTTTAGTTTGTCTGATGACGAGATCATGGCTAAGTTTCCTCAAACAGAAGTAGAAACTAACGTTATTGTGCAAGAGACGCTTGGCATCACTGCACGTAACCCTTGGACGATCCAAGTACCCGAGCAGGGTGCGGTCACTTTTCTTGATGAGTGGGATAAAGAAAACGGCTATTTGATCGGTGACTATGATGCAGGTGTGACGAAAGGTGAGGTACTTGTTCCAACTGCGTCGATTAGCCAGCGTGAGATTGAAGGTGTTTCATGGGTTGTTGCACCGATGATTGTAACGACACAAGGTAGCGGTTCGTTTAACTATGTTGGCTTGTTCAAGTTTGACCCCGTGCCGAGCCGAGTTGTCCTTTTAGACAGTATTTTTGTTGGTGACCGCGTGAAATTTACTCAGCTCGAATGGAAAAGTGATACAACTATCACGCTTTCATATTTAGCGCACGGTGACGATCAAGCAATGGCAGACAAGCCAAATCAATTCAATTCATCCACATTACAGCGTGTAGGGAATAACTTACATATGCAACAGTGATGAATTTTTTTTGAGTTCTGTAAAAATTCAGTATTTTCTGCGCTAGATCTCGAAATTTCCTAGTGATTTCTTATTCGGGAATGCATAAGCTATGAGCCTTGTTTGAAAGGAGATAGTAATTCCCGTGTCTACAAATGAAATTACAAGACGGTTGCCGAATCTGACAAGTCGTAGAGCGCTGCTGTTATACTCCTTGCCAGTTTTAGTTGCGATTGGTGTTTCTCACTCTCTCAAAGAGTCATCTTTAACCAAAACCATCGCATTGAACCTACCTGAATCTCAGGTCGTTGAAAAAATTCTTGATGCGACAACTGCCGAAGTTGTCACTCCCCCGAACTTCGAATATCAAATCCAAGCAGGCGACAACCTAAGCACTATTTTTAGTCAGCTCGGTTTCGGTTACAGCTCGTTAATGAAAGTAATGGAAACGGATTTGAACTACTTGGCACTTGATACACTTAAGCCGGGCAATACGCTCCGTTTCTGGCGTGATGATGCAACAGGCGAGTTAGCGAAAATGGAACTGCAATTTTCTATTGCAGATAAAGTGGTCTACAAGCTGAATAGTGATGGTAGCTATGACTTTACTGATATTTCCATTCCTGGCGTGTGGAGCCAAGAACCTTTAGTTGGCGTTATTCAAGGCAGTTTTTCTTCTTCTGCCAGTCGTTTAGGTTTAACGTCGGCGGAAGTGAGTCAAGTCGTAAGCTTACTCAAAGAACAACTTAACTTTGGACGTGATCTTCGTGCAGGTGATCGATTTGAAGTTGTTCGTCGCTCACAAAGCATCAATGGTGTACCAACAGGTAAGAACGAAATTGAGGCGATTAAGATTTATAATCGCGGCCGCGAGATCACCGCTTACCTTCATACTGATGGTCAATTCTACAATGCCAAAGGTGAAAGCTTACAGCGCGCATTCCAGCGTTACCCTGTAAGTAGTCGTTGGCGTATCAGTTCTGGCTTCAACCCTAATCGTTTACATCCAGTAACGGGGCGTGTTGCGCCGCACAACGGCACTGACTTTGCTGTACCAACCGGTACACCAGTCGTTTCTACTGGTGATGGTACAGTGATCATGACTCGTAAACACCCATATGCGGGTAACTACGTGGTTGTTGAGCACGGCAGCAAATACAAAACCCGTTACTTACACCTAAGTAAGATTTTGGTGAAGAAAGGGCAAAAGGTTTCTCGAGGCCAGCGTATCGGTCTTTCTGGTAAAACAGGTCGAGTGACTGGGCCACACCTTCACTATGAGTTGATTGAATACGGCCGTCCAGTTAACGCTATGCGAGCAAATATCCCAATGGCGAGTTCTGTTCCTAAGAAAGAGATGGCTACTTTTGTCGCGAACAGAGATGAAATGGATAGACTATTACGCGATAAAGAGAAAGCAGTGCTGTAATAAAGTACTTCGCTTAAAAAACAAAAAGAGACTAAGCATAGCTTGGTCTCTTTTACTTTGTGCATTAACTAGATTTGAATTCTATGACAGCAGTCTGTTCAGTACGTTAGGCACTCCGCACTTCACGTTCATTTATCAGGTGTACGATTTCTTCAACACTGTGTGGACGAGAGTAAAAATAACCTTGGATGTAGTGGCAGCCCATTTCAATTAACTTTTGTAGTGCTCTATCGTCTTCTACGCCTTCGGCAATCAAATCCACATCAAGCAGCTCTGCCAATTGTGCTATCAAAAACACTACTTGTTCAGAGGTTGTATTTGAGAGCATGTTCTGCACAAAGGTAGCATCGATTTTGATGCTATCAATCGGATAATTGTGTATATAGTTCAAGCTTGAGTATCCCGTACCAAAATCATCCAGTGCGACTTTAAAACCCAAGTATCGCAACGAGTTAAGTACCATCTGTTCACGGCCACTTTGTGAGAGTAAGACGGTCTCGGTGAGCTCTATAACAAAGTCTTTTGCTTCGTGCTGATACTTTTCAACCATGTTGGTTAAGTGATTAATATAACGGTTGGAATCAACCAGCTCATACGCTGAGCAATTGATGGAGAGTTTGACTTTATAGCCTAGGTTCGCTTCGAGTTCTTGCTTTGCGATACACGCGAGTTCAATAATCCGTTCACCTAACTCGATAATCAGGCCTGATTGCTCGGCAGCTTCAATGAACTCCGCTGGAGAGATATTTCCATAGATATTGCTATTCCAACGAGTCAAAATTTCAAAGTAATTCCAGCGGTCGCTCGTGATATCGACGATCGGTTGAACCACTACATACAACTCATCGCTGTCTTGTATATCAGTACTTAGCTGGATTCGCATTGCCTCAATAAGCTGCGTCCTACGGTGGTATAACGCACTAAGGTGTGTGTCGTAATGCTGAATCCGTGTATCGCGGTGTTTTTTACAATCTTTGAGAGCGAGACTGGCATTCAAAATCAGCTCATCGCTGTTCAACATATGTACTGGGGCACGTGCAATACCAATACTAACGGTGAAAGAAATCCGGTTAGATTTGTCGCTGTAGCCGCTTTCAATTTTGTCGAGTACTTCCTGACACACGGCGACAGGATCTTCGTCGTACGTGATGAAGGCGAATTCATCTCCTGCAACACGGAACGCATTGTTTGGCGACGACAAGCTCTGTTGAATGGCGTTAGCTGTGAACTTAATGATTTGGTCGCCGATATAGTTTCCGTTGATATCATTGATCGATTTGAAATTATCGATATCAAGATACGCCAAACTGAATGGGCGAGTCGCCTGCTGCGTTAATGTCTCCAAGGTATCAGCTAAACAGCTACGGTTGAGCAGTCCAGTTAGGTTATCATGCGATACCTCATAGCTAAGCTGATTAAGAAGCTTATCTGAACGTTCACTGACCCACTTTTCACGTAAGCTATGAATAATGACATTGGCATAAAATCGGTGGAAGTCGAGGATATCTTGCGCTTCTTTCGCGTGGATGCTTCGGGTAAAGGTAGACAGTAAAATTCCCAGAACTTCGCCATTTTGTGTCTTCAATGGCAGGCCAATGTAAGCTTGAATGCCATCTTCTTGAAACATCTGATCTTCAGGAAAACGCTTGTATACCTGGTCTTGATAGAAAATATGTTCGCCAATGTCTTTCGCCACTTTTTCACAGGGGGTGCCTGAAAGGTGGTAGCTTAGGTTGTCTGTAATTTTTCCATTGCTGGCGAAGGAAATGGTATGAGCCGAATGCTGAAGATGCGCAACTTCTACAACGCAAGTGCAATGGCTCTGCAAGTGTTGATGAATATCTAACGTGACTCGGTTTAGCTGAGCCGTGCCGTTTAGCTTCAATATCTCATCAATTTTGTGGAAACTGATTTGTACCTGACCCATCGAGCATTTCACCTAGCGTTGTTATTAACATATCGTGTAAGACACGACGAATTATTATTTGATATGCATCAAATAAACTATCGGTTACTAAGGCAGATTTTTCAAATTTTGTGAACGAACAAATCATTATTTTCATGTTTTTATGCTTGAACCTTTTAAAGGTATAGCGATAAAAACGCTAAGCTAGGCGCGCTTCTCCTCTTCTAATCGTGATTTGAGATAATCGAGGAACAGCTTAGTCCGGGTATGCTGATAATCCAGCTTTGGATAGTAGGCATATACAGTGGCTTTATCCGCTGTGATATCGGGCAGGATAGGGACTAACGCGCCGGATTTGAGATCATCTTTGATCATGACGTTGTTCGTCATCAAAATACCCATGCCTCTTTTGGCACCATGAAACAGCGCTTCTGGGTTGGTCGTGGCAAAGTTACCGGACAAGCTGATACGTTTGCCTCGATTTGTTTTGATTTCTCGTGAGGGTTTTTCTCCCCAAATCAGGACATTATGCTCTGTCAGATCCTCAACGCATTGTGGTGTGCCATATTTCTTTAGGTAACTAGGCGCGGCGTAAAACTGGGCTTTATGTTCGAAAAGTGCAGTAGCTTTGAAACTTAGAGAGTTCAGTTGCTCTAATTCCCGGCTAATAAACAGGTCTAAGCTTAGCTCTGGCAATTGGCCTGGTAGCGTTGTTGTTAATTGAAGTGTGATGTCTGGATATTTCTCAAGAAAATCATCAAGATAATGAACTAGAAACTTGGAACCAACGGCTAGCGTTGCCCCAATCTTTAATAGCCCCGCTGGTGATTGGTTGACTGAACGAGTTTCATCTAATACCGATTGCCATGAATCAAGCTGACTTTTTGCTCGTTGATAAAACAGCGCACCAGCTTCAGTTTGGCTAATTGAGCGGGTCGTACGTTTGAGTAGTTGAACGCCAATTTTATCTTCTAGCCATTGAACTCGCTTACTGATAGCTGAGCTGGTGGTATTGAGTTTCCGCGCTGCTGCATTAAAGCTACCTTCTTCGACCACACGAATATAACTCTTCACGCTTTGAATCCAGTCCATTGTATCTCCTTGGGAATTAATTCCTTTCCAACTTAGCTGATTATCATCTTTGAGTATCAAATATACACTGTTTGCCATCAATCTGTCGCAAAGTAGGAGGAACGTTTGCGTAAAACACCATTGTTATTAGCGATGATGATCATTGCCACAGGCCAAGTTGGCGTTAGTATTTATCTTCCTTCTTTGCCATTGATTGGTCATGACTTGAATTTGCCGCAACATTCGATTCAGAATCTCGTCACGCTATTTCTCGTTGGCTTCGGTATCTCTCAGCTTTTTTACGGCCCATTGTCTGATGCGATTGGTCGTCGGCCGGTCTTTATTCTGGGGCAAAGTGTATATCTAGTTGGTACGGTTATTTGCATCGCGTTTTCGGACAACATTGTTGCCCTTGAAGCGGGACGGTTACTGCAAGGCCTAGGAGCGGGCAGCGCTTCGGTACTTGGTCGGTCAGTACTGCGTGATAGTTATGACGGTATGCAATTAACCAAAGCGCTATCTTATATTTCAGTCACTGCTTCAGCGATGCCAATTATTGCTCCGCTGTTTGGTGGCTGGATTGCTTTTCACCTGAGTTGGCATGCTGTCTTCGTGTTTGTGCTGATTTACTTAATGGCAATTTTTACACTTGGTTTATTGGTGCTGCCAGAAACGCTGCCTTATCCGAAGAGAAAATTTAAAGTAGGCGAAGTAAGCGCGAACTATTTGCGTCTGTTAACGAATACACAAGTGATTGGTAGTGCGAGCTACAACTGGCTTAGTTATTTATCGGCTCTGGTTACGCTCTCCTTGTATCCATTTTTAATGCAACAAGAGTTAGGATTAACGGCGGCAGATTACGGCTCGTTGATGATCATACCGTCAGTTGGTTTGCTGACGGGTAGCTTAGTGCTGAATTTGATCAATGCTCGTTACAAAGCTCAGCAAATCTTGCTGATGAGTTTCGCGATTGTTGCTGTTGCTGGCTTCATGTTGTTGGTTACCCCCTTCAGTGTATTTTCATTGCTGACGGCATTCACGTGTTTAAGTTTTGCCCAAGGCATGTCATTCCCAGTATCGATTAGTTTGCTACTCTCGCCACATAAGCAACAGGCAGGCGCGGTTTCTGCGTTATCTGGCTCTATTCAAATGTGTTTAGCAGGTTTGTTTGGTGGGTACTTAGTAGACTCATGGGTTACGAATCAGCAGCAGCTTGGGGTGTTTTATTTGTTTATTGCGTTACTTTCTTGCTTTGTTCTTGTACTAAGCCAATTTCGTAAAGTGCCAGAAGGGACGGTTCAAGCAGAAACTTCCATCTGAATATACTTGCAACCAGAAGGTCGGCTTTCTAAAATGCGCAGCTAAATTAAGTCTGGCTTGTTGTGTATACTGAATGACTTGGTTTGAAAGGAAGAGGGCGAACCTTGATACTTCTCTCAAGCTTGGAATACATTTCTGCCCAATGGCTATCCGATCTCTAATCGTTAGGTGAAAGAATGCAACAAAACGAATTTGAAACACTGGTAAAAGAAATTACTCAGCAAGAAAGCATGCCAAAGGCACTTGAAATCTTGAAGGCGTGTGAGGAAGAAGAAGTTGCACAAGCGGCGCAATCCCTAACGGGTCAGTTTGGCCTTGCAGAAGTTGATGGTGAGAAACGTATTTACCATATTACCACTCAAGAAGATGAGTCCGGAGAAGAGCAAGAATACGTAGAGCACGTCATGAATGAAGGCGATCACTTGATCAAGTTTGCAGCGTGGTTCTTTGAAACATTCTTTGAAATCAAACAGAAAGATACGTACGTCGCAGCGGGTAAAACATACCAACAACCTAAGCGATAGACGCTCATTTCAAGAAATCCACGAAAACCAAGCTGAAAGTTAATTACAAAATAAATGTGACTGGAGTCTTGTTTTTATCTAGTTGTGGTGTAAAATTACAACATAGTTAAGTCAATACATTCAGGAGAAGGTCATGGGTAACGAACTTGGTGGTGCTTATATTGGCCAGATGATTGCAAAAGACGCGATGCACAAAGCGCTTTACGGTAAAGCGAAGAAGAAAAAAGCTTCTGTTTTTGCTCGTGTTATTAAAAAACTGGCGAAATAATTTAAAAAGCCCTGATTGAAAAATCAGGGCTTTTTGCTTTTCTCTGTTTTGTTGTTAGTAAGTAGCCAACATATTGCACAACATTGGCAAACGCTACTCAAAGACTGATGACATTTAAATCTAGAATTACGCGGATTGGCTTGGTATCTCCACAACATTGTTAGGCACTTTATCTAGCCCCTTTGCTGATAACCACTTTTCTAAATCGTCAGCGCCTCCAACATATTTTCCATCTAACCAGATTTGCGGCACTGTTACCGGTGTTTTTTCGCCAATGATGGCTTTTACTTCAGGAATCATACGGTATAAGGCGGCGCTGTCTTTAACTACATCATGGTACTCATACTGAACGCCAGCCTCGTCAAGTAATTGTTTGGCTTTGACACAGTAAGGGCAAGTTGCTTTACCATAAACAATGTTGCCTTTTAGCTCATCGCGTTTTACCCACTCAGCAATAACAGACTGTACAAGCACACCCCGATTCAATGCTTCTCCTTGGCTGATAACTTTCCCTTCGACAAGAAGAATGGGTGCATGCCAAGCACCAGCTTTTAATGGTTCCCACCAGTGCGATAACCAATCTTTTACTTCAAGTTCAACGGGCACATCGGCTAGTTCGTTTTCAAAAGTATCCTTTAAAATATCTTTGGTTAATGTACATTCACCACAAGGAATATTGACTTTGAATGGGCCCCAACTACCAGCCCAGCGATACAGTGTAATTTTGATTGGTTGACTCATATGGGTTCCTCATTTCCTTTCCTGAAAATATAGAACTTTTAAATTAGATTTTTCTTTCAACTAACTTTGTCTTTTTCGCTTCCCAATGCGTAATAAACGCAATAGATGCAATAATAATCGCAGCACCTAACCATAAACGACCAGGTGGCACCCAACCAAACACCAACCAACCAGCAACAACATTCAAAGGCAGTTTGGCGTGATCAAATGGTTGCACAAATGAGGCGTCTGCTACTGCATATGCTTTAACGATAGCCCATTGAGCGAGTGCTGTAAGTGCACCTGCGGCTAAAAGCACACCCCATATCGTCCACGTATCTGGCATAGTAAACGTCGGTATCGCTAACAAGATATTAAATGGCGTTATCAGCAGTAATAAATAGACGACCATGGTTGATGGCGGATCGTTTACCGACATTTTTTTAACCATTAATGAATACGCTGCCCAGAAAAATGCGGCGCCAACAGGGAGCAGGGTCGCCCATGTAAATGAGTCTGCCCAAGGCTCAAGAATGATCATGGCACCAACAAACCCCGTCAATGTCGCTAACCAGCGTGCAGTACCTACTTTCTCTTTGAGTAACAAGCCAGAACCAACTGTGGCAAATAACGGAGAGGTCATGAGAAGTGCAATGCCTTGCCAAATTGGAACTGGGTAAGCGAGAGCCCATAACCAAAGTTGAATCCCGATAACAGAGAGAAAAATGCGGAATGCATGCCAGCCAAAGTGTTGGGTTCTTAAAGAACGTCTAATCCCAAGTGTACGTAGGTAGGGCAGAATAACAAATAAGGCGATTGCATATTGGAATAACGCAAATGTGGTGGAGGAGACACCAAAGTTGATGCTAGCAATTTGGGCGAAGCTGTTCACTATGGCGAATGCCAAGCCAGCTGTTAGCATCCAGGACGCACCTTGAACAGGATGATGATTCAATTGAAAAATTCCAGTTTGATAGAGGTGGCGGGATCATACGTCCTATTGTTTTTCGCGCCAATAAAAAAATGCCTCCCAGAGGGAGGCGACATTACCAATTCAAAGGACGTGCCTGTTATAACAGGTACAAAGAACGAGAAGCACAAACGCTGCCATGCATTTGCATAAATAATATTGCAGAACACGTGCCAACTTTTATATGTTTGATTTTAAATGGTTTTTTGTTTTTTCTATGTTGTCGATTAGATGAAATGCACTAACTTAGTGATCAATCGCATTAAAAGAGGGCAGAAGTAGGCGTCGTTACGGTCGTTTTTCATTGCTGAGCGATGCTTGGATAGTGTGAAAACTTATCGAGTTGTGTTGGGTTAAATAAAAAATGGCCAGCAAAGGTGCTGGCCAAGTGGACTCGCTCTTAGGACAAGAGTGAATTAGAAATCGTAACGTACGCCTAGGCGCAGTGTATCTTCGCCTTCTGTTACTAGACCTGTTGTTGCATCTTTTGCTTCATCAAGTTGGTTGATGTAGTAAGACAGGTAAGTACGGAAGTTGCTGTTTAGTTTGTAGTAACCAACAAGCTCGATACCTTCAACGGTGTCGTACTTTGAACCGTTGTCTGGATCATTCTCTTGAGCTGTGTATAGAGCTGCAAGTGTCACTTTGCTTGCTACTTTGTAGCTTGCGACTAGCTCGTAAGCCGTAAAGTCTTCAGAGTCAGTCAGGGAACCTTGAGAATAAGTACCTGCTAGGTAAAGGTTGTCCATCGAGTAAGCGATACCACCTAGAATTTGATCTTCAGAGTTATCTTTATCTACATCGCCACCAGAGTATGCAAGACCAAAGTCGAGGCCCATTGGTAGTGAGTACATTCCAGAGATGCCGTATTTATCTTCGTTATCGCTAGAGTTTGCTTGGTAGGTTGCTTGAAGTTGTAGTGCATCAAACGCACCACGGTATGCGAAAACGCTGTCTTGCTTATCAGAAGACGAATCAATAACTTGCTGAACACCAGAGAATTCAGTGATATCCGTCATGTCAGAGATGATGACTGCAGCCATGTCTTGACGACCTACAGAGAAAGCACCGATATTAGAGTCGACGCCTGCATACATGTAGCGGTTTTTGAATTCACTCTTGCCCGTTTTTTGTTCGGCTTCGTAAACACCGAAAGCAGAAAGGCCGTTGCCGATGTCTGTTTTACCTTTTAGGTTAAGACGAGCACGGCTTTTATCTTCCATAGAACCTTCAACTTCAGCACCGTCTGAACCGATGAAGTCACCACGAAACTCAACGCGGCCGCCAACTTTTAATTCAGTACCGTCGTTTTTGTATACAGTTGCTGCGAATGATGGTGCTGATACCAATGCTGTAAGAATTGCAGTAGTTAGTGCTGCCTTTTTCATTTTCTTATTACCCTAGTTGTAATCGATGGGCTTTCTTGCCCGATGTGTTGATGACGCTAAGGTAAAGGCTGAAAATGAAAGATAGATTTCTGTTAAGTTATGATTTGATTGCACTTTTATTGCTGGCGAGAATAAGTGCCCCTTCTCATACCACTTATAAAAAGAAAGGTTTATCTTTTTTGAGGTTTTTTCCTCTCCGTTAAAGACTGTGTTTTTTTCAAAAAGTTCCTGAATTGTTTCTTGACCCTAAATGTAAGTAAACATTTCAATTTGGCAGGGGGGGTTGGCCTAAAAATAGCGAATCATCAGCTATTTGTGAGCTAACTCTCTCTAAAGCATTTCTTATTGTAAGGTTTTTATTTCTCGATTTCTTGAAGGCTAAGTAAACGATTGCTTTTTAGGTTTTGTCTGAGATCTTTTCACTCGGTTGTCAGGAACTAATCAAATAAAGTGTCGGCAGTTGTTACACAAAGGTAAAACTAACCTGGTGGAAACGATGCCTCGGATAGCCTTTGTATTCCTTTCTTTGTTCATCATTTCGTTTTTACGAAAGTGAACCAAAGCCGGGTCTAAAACTGACTAACCAACTAATAAGTAATGGATTTAGAAATGAATAAAAAATTATTAGCAGCGGCAATCGCGGCAGCAACCTTCGGTACTCAAGCAGTTGCAGTGGAACTATATAATAACGATGGCACAACATTTTCGATGGGCGGCCACGTTTCTGTTAATTTAAATGGATCAGAGCAAGGTGACACGGATGTGGGTACTAACTCTCCTCGTATCAATATCTCTGCGACACAGGATTTGGGTAATGGCTTCACCGCAGACGCACGTGGTGAATGGGCGCTAAACTACTTAGACGGTGGTGAAGAGTCGTTTAAAACTCGTCTAGGTTACTTAGGTATAACGCATGAGGTTTATGGTCGTGCAGTAGGTGGTACGCAATGGTCACCTTACTACGATGTCGCAGGTATTGCAGATATGCCAATCGCGTTTGCCAACGACTTCATCTATGACGATCATGGAAACCTTGGCACTGGCCGTGCGGATAAAATGCTTTCTTACCGTAATGCCATCGAGCTGGGTGAAGCGGGTGTGATCAACTTTGGTCTTGGTTGGCAGGGTGCAAACGATGATTACACGCGCAACGATGCTGGAGTTATAACTGGCGGTGCTAAATACGATGACCGTGTGCAAGCTGCGCTTTCTTACTCAATCATGGGCGCTAAAATCGGTTACTCTTACAATGGCGGCGATTTCCAGCACCCTGCATATGCAGGTAAGCACACGGCGGAATCACACGTTGTATCAGCATCTTACGGTGCGTACGGCCAAGGCCTATTCCTTGCTGCGGTTTATGGTTCAAACGAAAACATGAACTTCAGTGCAAAAGGCGACCGTTTAGAAGAAAGTGATGCGTACGAAGCGATCATCGCATACGCTCTAGCAAACAGCCTAAACTTGAGTGTTAACTATGAGATGGTGGAAGGTAAAGAGTTTAAGAGCTCTAAAACAGAAACTGCTCGTGAAGAAATGGCACTACAAGCCGAATACAACTTCACGCCTAAATTTGTTGGTTACGCGGGTTACCAGTTTGACCTAAATGACGACAATGGTCGTGAAACTGATGACAAATGGGCGTTAGGTGCTCGTTACTACCTATAATAGGGTTTAGCGAGAACTATTATTCAAGCTCATTGATCTAAAGCCAGCCTCGTGCTGGCTTTTTTGTCTATTTGTTTTACAAATACTTTGCTGTTTCAATTAGATGATACAAAACTCAAAACGGGGTGAATGTCTTATTTTTTACACTAGAGGTTGCTATTTAGTGTCGTTAAGTCAATAGGTTAGATTATGATGGGATTTTTGTTTTGCAGGGAAGAATGATGAGTGTTATTCAAGTTGAAGAAAAGAAAGTAGAAGTGGGTAAAGTGCTTTGTGTTGGACGAAATTACGTTGAACATATTCATGAGCTTAATAATGCAATGCCTGAGCAAATGGTGGTATTTAATAAACCCGCAACTTCCGTATCAACAACTCTGCGTTCATTCCATCAAGAGCCCCTTCATTATGAGGCTGAAATCTGCTTTTTGATCAAGGATGGACGTTATTCAGCGGTTGGTTTGGGATTGGATCTGACCAAGCGTGGTTTGCAATCCTCGCTTAAAAATCAGGGGTTGCCGTGGGAGCGTGCTAAGGCATTTGATGGCTCTGCTGTGTTTAGTCGGTTTGTCTCTTTGGATAACATTGATATCAACGATCTTAACCTTGAGCTCTTAATTAACTGTGTTCGTGTACAAAAAGGTCACGTTAACCAAATGCTCTACCCGCCGCTAACTATCCTGGATGAATTAACCAGTTACACAACACTTCAAGATGGCGATGTAGTGATGACTGGTACACCAAAGGGCGTTGGTGAGGTACATGAAGGTGACATCTTCCTTGGTCGATTAAAGTGTGGCGATGTCACCTTGTTGGAGATTGAGTGGTTGGCGGATTAAAGCCAAATTCGTAGAACGAGAAATACCACCATACTGATAACCGTCGTTAAAAGAACATTTTTAGTAAAATACGCGATTAAAGCAGCCAGTACGGCAGCCAGTAAAAATGGGTTTTGCACATTGACGCTGAGCTCCCCATCGGGAATGAAAACGATAGGTGCCCAGATCGCAGTCAGTACTGCTGGGCTAGCGTAATTGAGTACTTTTTGAGTGCGCGTCCCTAATCGCAATGGTAGCTTGGGTTCTAAAAACAAGTAGCGGCTGGTGAAAACAAGTACCGTCATCAGTAAAATAGCCAACATGATCATTAGCGTTTCTCCTTTACTTGTTCCACAAAGTAACCAGTAAGCATGGCTAAAATGCTTGAAATCATCAAACTTCCCTCAATTTGATAATAGGTTAGGGCAACCGAGCTCACCAAAGCCACAAGAACACTCGCGAGCACCGCTGCATTTTTAATAGTCGGAACTACAATTGCGATAAAAGTTGCGGCCACAGCAAATTCCAAACCCATTTCGTTCAGTTCAGGGATTAGACTTCCCGCAATAATGCCCGTCAATGTCGCGACATTCCAAAACAGGTAAAAACTCAGACCAGCCCCAAGTGCATACCAGCGATTAAATTGTTTATCGGAATGGTGGCCTACAATCGCAAACAGCTCGTCAGTAAGTAAGAAGCCGAGTGATAATCGCCATTTTAGAGGGAGCGGTGAAATTTTACTGCGCATCGATACACTGTAGAGGAAGTGTCGAGAGGTGATAAAAAACGTTGTCAGTAACATGGTCACTAGACCTGCTCCCGTTTTAATCATTCCCATCGCGACGAGCTGTGCAGAACCTGCGAACAAAATGGCGGATAGTGCTTGTCCTTCCAAAGGGTGAAGCCCAGTATCAATTGCGAATGAGCCTGCGAGTAAGCCCCAAGGGAGCACTGCGATACTCAGAGGCATCATCGCAAGTGTACCTTGCCAAAATAGCGTGGCTTTTGATTCTTTTTTTAACGGCAAAGTGTGGTCCATAGTTTCTTCTTATTTATTCCTAAATCAGATTACCAAGATAGCTCGGTAGTCGCATAACGCCTTGTACAATATTGCTGCTTTAGCTGTGACGGACGTATTGGCCGGGAGTGACGCCCATGGCTTTTTTAAAGTGTCGATGCAGATGGCTTTGATCATGGAAGCCGCATTCTTGTGCCACGTCTGAAATTTTTTGTCCCATTTTTAGTAGCTTCTTCGCCATACGTAAACGTTGCTGAATTTGATAGGCATGAGGCGGAAAGCCAAATTGCTTTTGAAATTCTCTCAGCAGATGAAAAGGGCTTAATCCAGACAGCTTCGCGAGTTCTTCTAGTGAGACGTCCGTTTGTGGAAAGTCTTCCAAAAATTCTCTGACGAGCTGCACTTGTCGCTGAGCTCTGGTTGATTCTTTCAGTGGTGCCCGATGAGTGCTGTGTTTACTGGCTAGCTTGATCAACGTGCCGTAAACCAAAGTTTCTCTCAATAAACGGTTGTCTGATTTTTCTAGTGTTTCAAATACCAATCGTAACTGACTAGCCAGCTCAGGATCGTAAACCACAGGTTGAGGGAAATAGGGCAGAGCTACATTTGGTGAACCAAGCTCTTGTCCTAAAGTTTGAAACTGCTGAGGTACGGGGTACATTGCTTTGTATTCCCAGCCGCCTTCCGAGGCTGAATGCCCGTTGTGTACTTCATCTGCATTAACAAGGATGATGCTATCCTGTGGCGCGATATGATTCCCGCCCGTCCTAAAAAATTGTTGTGCACCTTTTTCGATGACACCAATAGTGTAACCTTCGTGGCTATGGCGTGAAAAATTCTGCTTCTCATACTTTGCATCGAGAAGCTCTAAACCTCCGAGCTCTTGAGCTATCTTGAAGGTAGCGATTTCCTTATTCTTTTCTTTCATCTTTATCCGGTCTGCTCAAGAAAATCATTTTAGAAGTGTAACGGATCCATCGTGCTTATTTTTGTACAAAATTGCTATTCGATTTTGATAAACAGGCGAATTGATTGCTATTTATCATATGGGCAAACTATGATTTTTATTTTTTGAATTATCTTGGCTATTTTGGGCTGGATGATGTCATTTTGTTGGTATAACATTCGCCGCCTTGTTGTAGAAAAGCGGTTCCATCATGATTGATTTATCTGTACTTCCTGTTTATCTCACCGCAGTAGTGGCTTTGTTGCTGTTACCAGGGCCCGATATGTTGCTGATAGCGAGCTCAAGTATGAGTTACGGTAAGAAGGTCGGTCTTTTTGCTAGCTTAGGCAATGCGACGTCTGGTGTTATTCTTACTTTGCTTGCTGCAATGGGCGTATCTACCCTGATTGCCATGAGCCCAATAGCCCTTAAAGTCCTTCATCTACTAGGTGGCGCTTACTTGTTAAAAATGGGTTGGGACTGCTTACGAGCTGAGGCATCTTCGGCTCCAGAGCTTGATGGTCAAAATAAAATGGCATCAACTTATTATCAACGTGCTTTGATGAGTAATTTGCTCAACCCTAAAGCCTTGGTCTTTTTTGTGATGTTTTTGCCTCAGTTTGTCTCAAGCAATATCACGGCATCTTCTGGTGAGCAGATGCTAGCGCTAGGGTTATTGTTGAACGTTCTTGGCTTGTCATTCAATTTATTACTTGTTGGGTTAGCAGGCACATTGGGCAAAGGGCTGCTCGAGAACGAAAAATTCCGCACGTATCAACATAAACTAATGGGGTTAGTGTTTGTTATTCTGGCGTTGTGGATGCTGAGTAGTTTCGCCTTGTAAAGTTATCATATTCCATCAGAAAGCCAGCAATTGCTGGCTTTTTGTTTTAGGATATTGGTGTTTCCTAAGGAGAGGATATATGAAGCTTGAATTTTGTTTAAATCCAGATCAAACAGACCTTGATTTTGTTCGTGAAGGTATTCGATCTTATAACCGACTGCATTTACCTGAAGGGGAAGTGCATGCTGTAGGCTGTTTCGCAAAAGATGAGAATGGCAAGATCATGGGTGGCTTGACTGGCGAAATGTTTAAAAATACGGTGTTTGTTGAGTTTTTGTGGGTAGACGCTGAAAGTCGAACCTCTGGTCTCGGTAGCCAATTAATGTCGATGCTAGAACAAAAAGTAAAGCCTCATGGGGTTACCCATGTTTATTTGGATACCTACAGCTTTCAAGCTCTTGAGTTCTATCTCAAATTGGGTTTTGAGAAAGTGGGGCAGTACTCAGGCTATCCTGCAGAGGGCATCCACAAGTACTTTCTACAAAAGGAAATTGTAGGCTAGGGAAAGCACGGGTTAGCTTGACTTGTTCTAGTGAAAATAAAAAAAGAGGCGCGAATTTGCGCCTCTTGTTGTATCAAATATCTATGTTTCTCTTTGACTTACAAACTTTGCTGGTGCGCGTCGATAAGTTCGTTCATCTTCGCTTCTGCTGCTTGCTGTGCTTGTTCATAGCTCATATCCGCAGGGAAGAGGTTGATGACTTCGTAGTAACATTTTAGTTTTGGCTCAGTACCAGAAGGACGAACAATCACGCGAGATTGATCTTCTAGGTGATAAATCAATACGTCACTTGCTGGTAAGTCAATGGATTCTTCAGAGCCGTCGTCAAACATGCGAACCGATGTTTTAAGATCTTCGGTTACTGCAACTTTTTTACCAGCAATCTCTGTTGGTGGATTTGCTCGGAGTTTGTCGCCGATTGGTGGAGAGTTCGGGTCGAGAGCGATGCTGCGTTGTGCGTTGAAGTAGAAACCGTGCTCGCGGTACAGCTCTTCCAGTTTATCCCACAGTGTTTTGCCTTGCGCTTTAAGCTTGCCTGTTAGCTGTGAAAACGCGACGATTGCAGATAAACCATCTTTATCCCACACCTTGTTACCCACGGTATAACCGAGCGCTTCCTCATAAGCAAACAAGAATGGGTTGGTTTCAGTCTCTTGTTCCATGGCAACGTTAGTAAGCCATTTAAAGCCAGTTAATGTTTGATAGTATTGTGTGCCATGCGCCTTAGCGATGCTGCTCAGCATTCTTGAGGATACGATGGTGTTGCCAACCAAAGCGTTAGGTTGCTGTTCCAGCAAGTAATCGCCAAACAGTGAGCCCACCTGATCACCTGTTAGCATTTGATACTCGCCATCTGGGCGTTTAACTGCCACGGCAAAACGGTCTGCATCTGGATCGTTCGCGCAAGCGATATCGGCATCTACGGACTTACCTAATGCCATCACCATATCCATTGCACCGGCTTCTTCAGGGTTTGGGAAGTTGACGGTTGGGAAGCTTCCATCAGGTTCGCGCTGTTCCTTAACACTTGCCACTTTTTGGAAGCCTGCGTCGGCAAGTAGCGTTTCCGCCATATTCGCGCCAACGCCATGCATTGCGGTGTAAGCAATAGATATATCGGTATTGTTGTCAGGAGTAAGCAGCGCGTTTTCGTTCATTGTCTTACGGTAAGTTTGGTAGTAGTCGTCTTCCAACCAAACTAACAAACCGTGCTGTTTTGCATCATCGAGAGACATTAAAGGTAATGGCTTCGTTGTTGCGTCATCAATTTTCGCTGCGATTCCAGAGTCGTGCGGAGGAATAATCTGTGCGCCATTCTCCCAATATACTTTAAAGCCATTGTATTCTGGTGGATTGTGACTGGCAGTAACAACAACAGCGGCCGCCGCATTCAATGTACGGACACCAAACGCGACAATTGGGGTTGCTGCAACGTCATACGTTAGGTAAACCTTGATACCAAGGGCCGTCAGTACGGATGCGGTATCATGCGCGAATTGCTTTGAATCGGGACGACCGTCGTAGCCAATAACGACACCACGACTCGCGGCATCTTTGACTTGCTCAAGCAAATAGTTCCCTAAACCAGTGGCGGTCTCTTGAATCACCAAGCGGTTCATTCGGTTTGGACCTGCGCCCACTTTGCCACGTAAGCCTGCAGTACCAAAGACAAGGCGTGAGCCAAAGCGATCAGTAAGTTCTTGTTCATTGTTCGTATCGACGAGGTGTTGTAGCTCTTCACGAGTCTTAGGGTCAGGGTCTCGTTCTAGCCATTGCGTAATTAGTGCTGTCATATCAGTCATTCCTTAGTAGGGGGAGCCTACTTTCTTGGACACTTCGTTTGGTAAGTATCTCAATGTTTTCTTTTAAATCAATGTAAATGGTTCTCAATTACATTTCAAAGAGGGCAATCGATAAACCGAATTAATTTTTCTTATCCGAACAAAATTTAATCATATTTAATTTCTTGAAGAACCTTGGAACTATAACTAGCCTTTTAACATAAATATAACAAACCGTGTCGAAATCGTAGTTTTTGTGATTTTTCGTAAAGTTGTTCGATATTTGCATCGGGACGCAAGGAAGCTCGCGTAGGCGTAGCGGCTGAGCAGAGGAGAGATCTTTTGAAAAGATTAACGACTACTCTAGCCTTATCACTGAATGTGATTTTAATCACATTTTCCTCTTTTGGTTGGTCAAAGGAAAATGACTACAACATGACAAAAGGGGTCACAGAGATAAGTGGGCAAGTGTATGAATTACATATGCTGATTTTCTATATCTGCTGTGTAATTGCTTTGATTGTTTTTGGTGTGATGTTCTATTCCATCTTCCGCCATCGCAAGTCAAAAGGAGCAGTTGCCGCACATTTCCATGAAAGTACAAAAGTGGAAATTATTTGGACGGTCATACCCATCATCATTCTTGTCGCTATGGCGATTCCCGCAACAAAAACTCTAGTAGCAATGGAAGATACAAGCCAATCGGATATCACGGTCAAGATCACAGGTTCGCAATGGAAATGGCATTACAGCTATTTTGGCGAAGATGTTGAGTTTTTTAGTTTGCTTGCCACCAGCCAAAAACAAATTGATGGAATCGAAGCTAAAGGCGCACATTACTTACTGGAAGTAGACAACCCTTTGGTGTTGCCTGTGAATCGCAAAGTGCGTTTTTTGATGACTTCTGATGATGTCATTCACTCTTGGTGGGTACCGGACTTTGCCGTCAAGAAAGACACCATTCCAGGTTTTATTAATGAAGCATGGACAAGAATTGATGAGCCAGGCGTATATCGCGGCCAATGTGCGGAGCTATGTGGTCGTGCACACGGATTTATGCCAGTGGTGGTGCATGCGATGGAAGAAGAAAAGTTCGATGAATGGCTAGCGAGTAAGAAGCAAGAACTCGCACTTCAAAAAGCGGCGGCACAAGAAGCGCTCTCTCAAGACTTATCTATGGACGAATTGATGTCGCAAGGCGAATCGATATACACGGCGCGTTGCGCTGTGTGTCATCAGGCAAATGGTGAGGGGATTCCGGGTGCATTTCCCGCGATTAAAGGCAGTCCTATTGCAACCGGAGATGTTACAGAGCACATAGATATTATTGTCAACGGTCGCCCTGGTACCGCAATGCAGGCTTTTTCTAATCAGTTAAGTGACAAAGAAATTGGCGCGGTTATCACATATCAACGAAATGCATGGGGCAACGATACTGGCGATACAGTGCAAGCATCCGATGTGAATGCCTTTAAGGCACAAGGCAGTGCTAAGGAGGAAATATGAGTAAGCCAATAGATAAGGCAGTGAAGTCTGCGCCAGCAGAAGCCAGTGCGAACAGTACCATTGCGATTGATGATGGTCACGAGCATCATGCACCCCAGGGCATCACTCGTTGGTTGTATTCTACAAGCCATAAAGACATAGGCACCCTCTACCTTTGGTTTAGCTTTGCGATGTTTCTAACAGGTGGTGCGATGGCTATGATCATTCGTGCCGAACTGTTCCAGCCAGGGCTACAGCTAGTCGATCCGCAGTTTTTTAATCAAATGACCACGGTACACGGTTTAGTAATGGTATTTGGTGCGGTGATGCCAGCATTTACGGGTCTTGCTAACTGGATGATCCCGATGATGATCGGCGCTCCAGATATGGCGCTACCGCGCATGAACAACTTGAGCTTTTGGATCTTACCTTTTGCATTTCTCATCTTGTTGAGCTCGTTGTTTTTACCTGGCGGCGGTCCTGATTTTGGTTGGACGTTTTATGCTCCGCTGTCCACGACTTATGGCCCGGATAGCACTGCGCTGTTTGTATTCTCTGTTCATATCATGGGTATCAGCTCCATTATGGGCGCGATCAACGTTATCGTGACGATCGTAAATATGCGAGCTCCGGGAATGACTTGGTTCAAGTTACCAATGTTTGTTTGGACTTGGCTAATCACCGCTTTCTTGTTGATCGCGGTTATGCCGGTACTAGCGGGTGCGGTGACCATGGTTCTTACTGACAAATATTTCGGGACTAGCTTCTTTGACGCAGCTGGTGGTGGTGACCCGGTAATGTTCCAACACATCTTTTGGTTCTTTGGTCACCCAGAAGTGTACATCATGATTTTACCGTCGTTTGGAATCATCTCCGCCATTCTGCCTGCTTTCAGTGGTAAGAAGCTGTTTGGTTATCATTCGATGGTTTACGCGACGTGCAGCATTGCATTGTTATCTTTCCTTGTGTGGGCGCACCACATGTTTACCACGGGGATGCCAGTTTTTGCTGAGCTCTTCTTCATGTATTGCACTATGCTGATTGCGGTACCAACGGGGGTTAAAGTCTTTAACTGGGTTGCCACCATGTGGCGTGGAGCTCTGACATTTGAAACGCCAATGTTGTTTGCCATTGCCTTTATTGTGCTGTTTACCATTGGTGGCTTCTCGGGACTGATGTTGGCGATTGTGCCGGCGGACTTCCAATATCATGACACTTACTTCGTAGTTGCCCATTTCCATTATGTGTTGGTATCTGGTGCGGTATTCTCGATCATGGCAGCGGCATACTACTGGCTACCTAAGTGGACGGGTAATATGTACGACCACAAGCTGAGTTTATGGCATTTCTGGTGCTCAATTATTTCCGTCAATGTCCTGTTTTTCCCAATGCACTTCCTAGGCTTAGCGGGCATGCCAAGACGCATACCGGATTACGCCATTCAGTTTGCTGATGTTAATCAAATAGTATCAATTGGTGGGTTTGCATTTGGGTTGTCACAACTGATCTTCTTATGGTTGGTGATCAAGTGTATTCGTGGCGGGGAAAAGGCTTCTGCAAAACCGTGGGAACGTGCGGAGGGCTTAGAGTGGACAGTGCCAAGCCCTGCGCCGCATCATACGTTTACTACACCGCCTAAGATTGACTAGCAAAGAGTGGGGTGAGTGACATGAAACCGAATCCATCAAACAAGAAGCTCACAGTGAAGTTGCTTTTGGCGACCCTGTTAATGTTTGGCTTCGGCTATGCACTGGTCCCACTTTATGACGTGATGTGCGACGCACTGGGAATCAATGGAAAGACAAGTGAAGTAGCCGCCATTCAACCGACAGGTATGCAACCGGACATGAGCCGAACTGTTCGCGTGGAGTTTATGGCGCATGTCAGCCCAGATATGCCTTGGGAGTTTAGACCCAAAGTGATTTCGATGGATGTTCACCCAGGTGAAGTCGTGCAAACCGAATACCTTGCATTTAATGAAAGCGGGCAGAAGTTGGTGGGGCAAGCCGTTCCTTCTGTTTCTCCCGGGACTGGAGCTGCTTACTTCAATAAGATTGAGTGTTTTTGTTTTAACCAGCAGCCTCTGGATGGTAAACAGCAAGCTCAAATGCCGTTGATTTTTTATATCGAACCGGACTTGCCGGAGTCTATACACACGTTAACGCTGTCTTACACACTCTATAAACTTCCCCCTCCTACAGGCTCTTAGCCACTCAGGGAGAGAGATACAGACCAAGGTTGGTCAGTAAGGAGAGAAATTATGAGTAACAAGCCAGGAACATATTATGTTCCCGCTCAAAGTAGCTGGCCGATCATCGGTGCATTTGCTCTGTTTTTGGTTGCTGTTGGCGCAGGCATGACCGTCCAGGGGACACAAAGTGACGGTGCAGTGGGAACCATTGGTGGCATTGTGCTAGCGGTGGGCTTCTTGTTCTTGCTTTACATGTTGGCTGGTTGGTTTAGTAATGTGATTACTGAATCACTGAGTGGAAAATACAGCTCGCAAATTACTCGTTCTTTTCGCCAAGGAATGAGCTGGTTTATCTTTTCTGAAGTGATGTTTTTTGGTGCCTTTTTTGGTGCCTTGTTCTACGCCAGAATGATTTCTGTGCCTTGGTTAGGTGGGGCAGATAATAACTTCATGACTAACGAAGTCCTGTGGCCAACCTTCGAAGCGATGTGGCCACTCACACTGACGCCGGGAGGAGAAACAACACAAGCTATGCCGTGGCAGGGCATACCCCTTACCAATACTATCTTGCTGCTATTGTCGTCTATTACGCTACATATGGCGCATATAAGCCTTGAACAAGACAAAAGAACGGCACTGATTGTTTGGTTAGAGATAACCATCGTACTTGCTGGCTTTTTCCTATATTACCAAGCGGTTGAGTATGTTCATGCTTATCAAGACATAGGGCTCACGTTGCAGTCCGGTATTTACGGTAACACGTTCTTCATGTTGACGGGGTTCCACGGTTTACACGTTTGTCTTGGGACTATCTTCTTGATCGTGCTGCTGTTCAGAATCGCTAAAGATCACTTTTCGCCAAAGAACCATTTTGCCTTTCAAGCGGGCAGCTGGTATTGGCATTTCGTGGATGTGGTTTGGTTATGTCTGTTTGTGTTTGTTTACGTACTTTAGGCTCAGTGTGAACTCTTGGTCCGACTAATAAGGGCGAGGGTTTGGCGCTAGCCAACCCGAGCTGAGCGCAATAAGCAGAAGGATGACCACCAAAGCGGAGAACATGACTCGACGGCCTAAGTAATGACTCATGGGTTTGTCTCTTTTTTCAGGATTATTTGGGTCTTCACGAACCATTTCGATAAGCGCTTTTGCGAGGTTGAAGATAATGAAAAGCAGCAAAAGGACAAGCGTCAGTTTGAATAGAAATACGGTGGACATGGCACCTCCGGTTTCATCATTGTTGTTATCAAGACAATTATGGCTATCGAAACGGTTTTGGGTTGCAGTTGGTTTAACTGTGGTTGTGTTTTCTCTTTTGGTCAAACTGGGTTTTTGGCAGTTTGAGAGAGGGCAAGAAAAACAAGCATTGGAACAAGCCATTCTCGCGCGTGCGGATAGTGCGTACCAAGCACTAAGCGTCGTTCTTGAAGACAACGACTGGCGAGAGGAAAGTATCCTCGGGAAAAAAGTGGAAGTTAATGTTGTTCCTCAGGCGTTTCCCGTAATTTTGTTAGACAACCAAACGCATCAAGGCAGTGTGGGATATTTAGCATTTCAGATTGTATTGACGATCGATGAGCCTAGTGCCTATGCGTTATTGGAGCTTGGTTTTGTCGAGGGAAGAGCAGAACGCTCAGTGTTACCAACGGTCACCAAACTCGATAACTCGACTTTCATCACAGGACGCCTGTACCGAAAATCTACTAATCCACTGAGTTCAGAGTTAATGCCGGAAGTTGGCGATGTTATTCGCGTGCAAAACCTAAACATCGCGCAATTGAATCAGCTACTGAATATTGAACTTATGCCCGCAGTCTTGCAGCCAGACAATTTAACTCGTTGGCCCTATGACTTTCCTTGGAATCCATTGCCACTCAATAGTGCCAAACATTTTGGCTATTCGATTCAATGGTTTTCGATGGCAGGTGTTTTCTTATTACTGACTTTAATTGTTTTTGTTCGTTGGCAAAAAAAGTTGCGTCACATGGAGGTGAAGCATGACATCTAAAGTAACCAAAGGACGACTAATGTTGATTGCGCTGGTTTGTACGTTCGCGCTTCCCGCTGTCATTGCAAAAGTCATTCTCACACAAGGGTGGTATCAAAGCGGAGTGACCAATAGAGGCGAGTTAGTCGAACCATACACGACGTTAGAGCAGCTTGGTCAAGAGTCACCTCTCAAAGACCATGGTTGGCAACTCGCTTATGTATTGCCTAACGAATGCACTGAACAGTGTAAACAGCAGCTTTACCTGCTTCAGCAAAGCCATGTTGCTTTAGGTAAGTATCAAGAGCGAGTAGTGCCAGTCGTTTGGCAGACTGAGCATTCAGATCCCATGGAAGTATCGATGTTAGCGATGCAAATGAATGAATTGGTTACCGCTAAAGTGAAACCTGGGCAAATGTTGATCGTTGATCCTCTTGGGCAACTGGTGATGTCTTACTCGCCGAAACCAAATGAGGACTTAGTCCTAATGAATAAAGGTATGTTGGCGGACTTACGCAAGCTCTTAAAACTGTCACGAGTCGGTTAGAGGAAGTGCATATGAAATTAATTCAGTTGGTTAGATTCAGTTTGCTCCTAACTCTCGTGGTGATCATGCTAGGGGCATATACTCGCCTTTCAGATGCAGGGTTAGGTTGCCCGGACTGGCCTGGTTGTTATGGGCACTTTTCTGTGCCGCATCAAGAAGAAGACGTCATACGTGCTAACCTGAACTTCCCCGAGCGGGCAGTAGAGCATGAGAAAGCATGGCTTGAGATGATTCATCGCTATTTTGCAGGAACGTTAGGTTTAGTCATTTTTGCGATGGCAGCGATATCAATAAGGTCTGAGCGTGTAAATTCAACCATTCCAATGTTGCTAAGCGTATTGGTGATTGGGCAGGCACTTTTGGGAATGTGGACAGTTACTCTTAAATTAATGCCCGTCATCGTGATGCTTCACTTGCTCGGTGGTTTTGTTTTATTGGCGTTACAGGCGATTTTTTACTGCCAATTAAAAGCGCAAAACAATCTCTATTTCTCTCCATCTTCTAGCTCTCTGAGAGGCTTTTCATTGTTGGTTTTCCTGGTTGTTTTGGTGCAAGTGCTCCTTGGAGGATGGACTTCGTCAAATTATGCTGCGCTGATGTGTACCACACTGCCGATTTGTGAGGGAGACTGGATGAGCCATCTCTCATGGAAAGAAGCGTTTTCTTTCTGGCAAACTGGATTCGAGAATTATGAATTTGGTGTTTTGGAGTATCCGGCAAGAATGACTATACACGTCACTCATCGTATAGGCGCTATTGTTACCGCCACCGTGGTATTGGCTTATAGTATTGGGCTTATGAGGCAAGATTCTCATCATTCACAGAGAATCGGAGGGTGGTTGTTATTCACTCTGGTGTGCCAAATTATGCTGGGTGTAAGCAACGTAGTATTTCAACTTCCTATCTATGTCGCGGTGGCACACAACCTTGGTGCCGCTGTTATGTTGAGTCTCGTTTGTGTTAGCCAGTTTTACTTGTGGCAGGGTAAAACGGCTTGGAATTACACCGCGAAAGGAGTTCGCTATGAGTAAAGAAATCGCGCTGTCGTTAAATGGGCGAAAGCGACTAAGTTCCGTTTATTTGAAGTTAACGAAACCTAAAGTGGTGGCGTTAATGTTGGTGACGGCAGTAGTAGGGATGAGCTTAGCCCCAGTTGATGATTTCCCCTGGTTTCATGCGGTAGTTGGCCTAACGGGGATTGGTCTGATGGCAGGGTCTGCGGCAGCGTTTAATCATCTAATTGACCGCCGAATTGATGCGAGAATGGCACGCACACACAAACGACCATTGCCATCGGGTGAGACAAAGCCATCATCGGTGATAGCCTTCGCTACAGTTTTAGGTGTCTTAGGGTTTGTACTTCTCTATGCGATGGTCAACCCGCTGACGGCATGGTTGACTTTGATGAGTTTGCTCGGCTATGCGATGGTATACACAATGTACCTCAAACGTGCTACGCCCCAAAATATCGTCATTGCAGGGATTGCCGGTGCGATGCCGCCTCTTCTCGGTTGGACTGCTGTAACAGGGCAATTACATGCGAATGCTTGGCTGCTCGTGATGATCATTTTTATCTGGACGCCACCACATTTTTGGGCTCTCGCTATTCATCGTGTCGAGGATTACCGCAAGGTAGATATTCCCATGCTGCCAGTGACACACGGCATTGAGTACACCAAAACTTCTATTCTGTTGTATACGGTGCTATTGACTTTGGTTTGTGTTCTACCGGTTTTGGTTGGCATGGTCGGCGTGGTGTATCTTTTTGCCTCGCTACTACTCAATGTTGGCTTTATGTACCATGCATGGAAGCTAAAATATGCACCAGAGCCAAATACCGCGATGGAGACGTTTAAATTCTCTATCTATCATCTTTTGGCGTTGTTCATTGCATTGCTTTCGGATCACTATATTGGTTTTTAACCTTTCTTAAAACAGAAAACGCCGCGTGGTTCGCGGCGTTTTTGGTTTTGATACTTTGGCTTTAAGACAAAGCTTTCTAGATTTATTGAATTTCTAGCAGTTCAACATCAAAGATCAAAACACTTGCTGGTGGAATTGGGCCAGAGCCACTCTTACCATAGCCAAGCGTGCTTGGTACGAAAAGGCGGATTTTCTCACCTTCTACCATGTATTGTAGACCTTCTTGCCAGCCTTTAATGACTTGGTTAAGACCAAATGAAATCGGCTCACCACGATTAACAGAGCTATCGAATACCGTGCCATCAATCAGGGTGCCGTGGTAGTGTACTTTTACTTTACTTGTTGCAGTTGGGTGAACCTCACCTTCGCCTTTTTCAAGAACCATGTATTGAAGGCCACTTTCTGTTGTGATGACGCCTTCTTTTTTCGCATTCTCTAGTAAGAATGCTTGGCCTTTGGCAAAGTTTTCATCTGCTACTTTATGGTTTGTCCAAGTACGGTAAATGAAAAAGCCCGCCAAAATAAAAATAATAAGAGGAAACAAAAATTTAGACACGTAATCTCCTTGTCTATTTAGGTTGTTTTAGCAAAAAGTTGATGGTTTCTGCCATGGCTTCAACGCTGTCATGACCACCAGTAATCACTTGATATTTTCCGTTTACGATAAAGGCTGGAACGGAGTTAATTTGGCCGCGAGTCGTGATCGCTTCTGCCTTAGTGATGTACTCAAACAGCGTTTTTTGCTGAGCTTCATCTAAATGGTAAGGGCTGATAAGGTTGCGAGACTCAAAGGCTTTCTCAACAGCGATTTGGCGTTCCTCAGCCGTTGCATCGGCACCCATTTGCACAGCAGTAAAAAGATCCGCCATAAACGCTTTATCTGGTGTTGATTCAAGCTGCATTACGGCAGTATAGAAGATGATGGCGCTCACTTGTGCACTTTCATTGAACGTTACATGCACTTTTTCAACGCTTTGATCGGTCAATGATTCAATTTGAGGGACAAACTCTTCCATTGAGCGGCAGTGGCCACAAGTTAAAGAGAATGCTTCAGTCAGGGGAGCTAAATCATATTCTTCAAGGGATACTGGCAAAACTTCGTATTGTTTGCCTTGCTGAGGCTGACTCTTGCCGCTATCGCATGCCGACAAAGCCATTACGGCAACAACAACAGCAAAGCCTTTCGATATGGTTTTTAACATAGTAGTGCTCTAAATGAGAAATTTGCGTTAGTTTATCGGTTAACGATAGTGACTAAAACCATTAAATAACAATAAAGTGAGACCATTGGTAACAGACTTAGCCTGACGTATGGGCTGCAAGGGTAGGGTATTTTAGTGTTGCGTTTTATTTGAGAGATGATTTTGCATTGACTCCAGTGGCATGAACGCTGCATAGACAAACCAATCGGTGGACAAAAGCGCTAAAGATTCGGCGTGTTTTGTCGACACAATGAACAAGAGTTTTTCTACGTTGGTAATGGTATGAAGCATTGGTTTTTAATTGTTTGTGGCATTCTGGCCGGGTGCAGTAGCCTCGATCAAGATATGGTCCCAGGTGGGGACATTTTAGATACAGCTCCTAAATCAAACACAGAGCTGAGACACCCAGAATGGGGATACCCGAGCGCATCCAATGTGGCTTCTTCCCCTCGTTCATATCAAACGGCGAGGGCGTCAGTAAAAAAGTCGCAAAACGTGACCTCTCTGGAAATGTTCCTGAGCAGGCATAACATTCCTCACGAGACGCTCAGTGGTGGTCACCTGATGATACGTTTGAAAGAGCAAGTGCATTTTCAAACGGGTTCTGCACGGTTATCGGCTCAATCTCAAGACTGGATTCGAAACATTGGTCACTATCTGGCGGGAAGAACTGATGTTGATGTCGTGATTGATGGTCATGCGGATAGCACGGGAGCTGAAAGCTTCAACGACACGCTATCTGAAAAGCGAGCTCGTGAAGTAGAAAAACAACTATTGGCGACGAGTATTCCACGTCAACGAGTGTTTTCTAGAGGCTTCGGAGAGTATGTACCGAAGTGCAGCAATGCGACAGCAAGTGGTAAAGCTTGCAATCGGCGCGTAGAGCTAACATTGATCGTGGATGAATAACGCAGACGTTGGGCGGTAATCTTCGTTGTGTTGTTCTCGCATACTCGTTATTTGCTTAATGGAGTTTAAGTTCGGAGTTGAGCAAGAAGACTGAATAAGGAAAGCTCGCACGGCAACATTTAGCTAGAAAAAATAGAAAAGAGGCACCGTTAGGTGCCTCTTTTACATCCGCCAATGTTCATAGGGGGAACTTAGGCAAATTCTTTTTCAACGTAAGCGACGATGTCAGATGACTCGTATAACCACTGTGTTTCGCCATCTTTTTCGATACGAAGACAAGGGACTTTAACTCGCCCACCACCTTGCTCTAGTTCAGCTCGATGAGTCGGGTTATTTTTTGCATCACGTAGCTCAATGTTCACCGATTGACGCTTCATTGCACGGCGGACCTTTACGCAAAAAGGGCAGGCTTCAAATTGGTAAAGTGCGTATTGTTTCGCTTTTTCATCAATACGTTGCTGTTCTTCTGCGGTGCGCTTAATACCACGAGGTGAGAACACCGCGTTCAGCAATAAGATAAACTTGCCTAAAATCCAACGGATAAACTTCATAATGATCCCTTGATGTTCATTGGGTAATTGTCCTTTAAGAATGCAATCATGATGCTTGTTGCACTGAGCGTGAAGTCTATCAGTTGTTTGAAATGGATAAAACCATGTATTTTATGAGGAAAATAGACGTTTAAACCAACCCCAAAAGCCACTTGCTGAAGCCGGACGGGCTTCTTTACCTTGATAAAAACTTTGCATGAGTTCGGTTCTGAATCCATCAACGTCCATGCGTTTCATGACAAGCTCATGCTGCAATGTATTTTGAGTCTGCTCGGCATGATCGTGCGCCAAGCTGAAATCCATATTTAAATAGCCTTGCGTGTATAACCAAAGGTGGGTGACTAAGATTAGGTCTTCAGCAGATTGGTTAGTAAACTTATCCGCGTGCTCATTACCCAAGGAGTCAGTCAGAACTTGCTGCATACGCTGGGTAGAGTGAGCATGTTGCTCGTAGTTAGCACTTGCTTCAATATGTGATTTGGTCAAAAGGCCAAGCAGGTGAAGAGTAGGTGCTGTTGTGGGTTTGTTCTCACAAACTTTTGTAAATAGTTGTGACTGTTCTTTTAACCAACGTCGCTTTGCTGCTTTATGTTCTTTAACAAAGGGGATTTCTTCAAATCCCATCTCTTGACTCAGTTCACTAAGAGACGTCATGGTTTTTTAGTTCCTTCACCGTTACTTCGATATGTTGATCATTGATATCAACAAAAATTGAGCTGCCAGTAATCATAACAGAAAGGCTAGTACCTCGGTCAAGGTGCTGACAAATCAAGTCGATAGCGTCATAGTCAAAGCTCTCTACGTTGACGGGAAGCATTGAGAACTTTCCTGACATTTTGTCCCACCAGACAGCCGCTTTGGTGTTATAAGTGTAAACTTTTACATGCTTTGCTAGGCGAGAAGCTTTCTTAATTCTGTCTGGTTCTGGTTCGCCAATTTCAATCCAGTGAGTAATGCTTTGATCATCGCCAACATGCCATAAATCAGGCTCTTCAATCGTAGAGAGTCCTTTTGTAAACTCCAGATTGCTTTGAGCATTTAAACAGTAAGCTAGAATGCGAGCCAACATTCGTTGCGGCTTTTCAGAAGGGTGAAGGGCGATAGTTAGATTTTTAGAATCGTAATAGTCATTATTCATATCGGAAATGGCGATACGAAATTTGTAAATGGTTGGTTTAAGAGCCATAGATTTATATCGTTTTGTTGGCAAAATAAGTTTTAGGCAAAAAAATAGCCAGCTTTAAAAGCTGGCTATCGTATCAAATTCTTTAAGAATTAAAGTACTTTGATTTGCTCTGCTTGAGGGCCTTTTTGGCCTTGAGAGATAACAAATTCTACTTTCTGGCCTTCAACTAGAGTACGGAAGCCGTCACCAGTGATTGCAGAGAAGTGAGCAAATACGTCAGGACCGTTTTCTTGTTGAATGAAACCGAAGCCTTTAGTTTCGTTGAACCACTTAACTGTGCCAGTAGCTGTGTTAGACATGTCTATTTCCTAAATATCTAAATAATGTAATCTTTCGCCTCAACGGCGCTTATAGCGTGGAAAAATAAATTGCTATTGCGTACCACAGGACGACGGGTTACAAGTAATCCAACGAAATGTGAAAACAAAGAACTTTCTTTCTAGCCGTGTTTGAGTCTAGGTTAATTCCACGAAGAGTCAACATATATTAGTGCTTTATGGACAAATATTTGTATTTAGTCACTATTTAACCAGCATGTTTTTGATTAAATTTCAAATAAATGACGGTGATGTGAAGTTTTTTAGCATAAAATTCAACTAAATCTATAAATTTGACTTATTTATATAATTATTGTCCAATCTGGTTCGACCATTAAGGAGGATTTATGGCAAAGCGTAAAATCAGTCCTCAACCGAGTGGCTCACAACATGAGACCGACTTCGGCAGAGGTGAAATCAAAGACAACGCGTTAAAAGCGGTTGTTACCAGTCAGCTGTTCCAAACACGAGTCGTTAAAGCGAAAAAAGGTAAAGGTAGCTTCAGCCGTAAAATGAAGCATAGAGGCAAAGAGCCCTATTCAAAGTTCTCCCCAAGGTGGATTTTGAATAGGGCTTTTTTATTGGTACTAGGTGTTTGCAAAACTGATGATATTCAATTTTTTAGTACCAGATAAGTTATTCCTAATTTATCATGTACTGCTTCAACTGCTTCAACTGCTTCAACTGCTTCAACTGCTTCAACTGCTTCAACTGCTTCAACTGCTTCAGCGAACCAGGCGTTGAAAGTACCAATTAAGTACTAAAACTTACTAAGTTAGATTCATATCAATAAGCGTCACTTCCTGTCTTATGCAACTCTACTATATCTTTAGTCTAATCAAACAGCCGAGATTATGGTTTAAAAAGACTGGTGAGAAGTAGGTATGTCATCGACGAGTTATGGTACTTATGGTTGCAAATGTAAAAAAGCGTGTGCTTCTTTATTACTACTGTGGCTGTCCATTTGTCCGATGGCGCATGCGCACAAATCAGAGTCTCATTCTTTAATTGTTGCTAACTCCAAAGCGTGGAAGCCGTTCTCTTACCTTAGCCCAGATGGTGAACCTAAAGGTATTTTAATCGACTTTTGGAAAGAGTACGCGGCGAACAACCAAATTGACGTTCAGTTTCTCCTTTTGGATTGGGATGCTTCTTTGCAAGCCGTAAAAGAGGGTAAGGCTGACTTTCACGGAGGACTTGTCTACTCGCCCGAAAGAGCGAAGTATATGGACTTTGGCGCCGTCATAATGCCTATCCAAACCAAATTGTACGTAAATAAAGATGTACTTTCGGTTGATATCAGGAGTGTTTTAACTGGCGAAATGACGATGCCAATTGGCGTTGTTAAAGGAAGTTACGAGTCTGAGTTTGTTCAGACGAATTATCCGAATGCACCTATCGCAGAATACATTAACAATGATTCGATGATACAAGCCGCCGTCGATAAAAAGGTGCTGTACTTTGTTGCAGACCTGCAAGTTGCTAACTTTTATATGGCAACCACGCCGGGAGCGGGTATGTTTGTCCCGACAATTAGCTTATATAGTAAAGATCTTCGGATTGCAGCAGGAATGCACAGTGCAACTTCCATTTTAGAGGTATCAAGAGCGTTTGAAAAAGTCATCGATACGGATCGTGAGCGGATCCTCACCCGTTGGAGTGTGGTGAAAACGGTTTATCCACTTTATCTTTTCCCTATTGCTATTTTCATTATGGCGATTGCAACGCTTTATCATATTTTTGCCCTCAAACGTATGGTTGCTCTTCGGACAAGGCAATTAACGATTGCCAATCAGCAATTGCTGGAGATGACGTTGACGGATTCTCTCACAAAGCTATACAACCGTAGACACCTTATTGAGCAATTGGCGCTACTGAATCATTTGAAGCGAAACTTAACGGTGATGGTGTTTGATATTGATGATTTTAAATCAATCAATGATCGATATGGCCACCTTGCTGGAGACCGAGCAATAGTTGCCATCGCAGAAGCCGCTAAGTCGATGACTGATGACCGAATGACATTGGCGAGAATTGGAGGAGAAGAGTTCGCACTCGTTACGTCTTCTCTGTCAGAGCGAGAAGCACTCAATTTTGCCAATATGCTCTGTAAAGCAGTTTACGATCAGCCTGTTATACTGGGCGGACAAGCAATTCATTTGAGTATCAGTTTGGGCTGTGCTTACTATCCTGAGTTTACCCACATCGTGAGCTTGCAAGATGCTGACGAGTTGATGTATCAAGGTAAGTCTGAAGGAAAGAATCGTGCAGTTTTCCAAGTTATAACAGACTGTCAGCTTCAACCTGCGCTTCGTCAAGTGAATTAGATCTCGCTAATTCAACTGATACTTCAAACCATCCTCAAGCCTCAAAGTTTTAGTCAGAGTAAGGTGGTAAGCGTTGACGATCACGTTGCGTTGTTTTCTTTGAGGCCAATTTGCGTACAAATACTTGCACTTTCATATATATAACCCCCAACCTGCTCACGTTTTTATCATAGAAGCAGTAATTGTTTCAAAGTGATAAGCGATTTCTTGGTAAAGATCAGAACCCCTGTCTACACTCAGTGTAAAGTAATGCATATAAAGCATGATGCATACAGTGTTGTACAAAAACAATTAAAGAAGATAAGAAATAAGTTGGCTTGAGAAGGACGGGGAATGAACAACGAATGCTTTGCTAGGTTCCGAGCTGTCACGGATGAACTGTCAATGAAAGAATCGTTGTCAGTTGGGAAAGACCCTTATGCTCACTATCTCAAAGATATTGTGGGGATTGATTTGTTGTCTCGTGAAGAGGAGTTGCATTACGCCAAACTTAATCGAGCTGGTGATGAAGAAGCGCGCGAAATGTTGATTGAGTCTAATCTTCGACTTGTTGTGAAAATCGCAAAAGGCTACCTCAAACGGCCAGGCAATAACTTTACTCTGCTCGATTTAATAGAAGAAGGTAATATTGGTTTGATAAAAGCGGTCGATAAGTTCGATCCTGAGCCAGGCTACCGTTTTTCTACTTATGCGGTATGGTGGATTCGCGAGAATATAGAAGCGGCATTAATGAACAATGGCCGAACGGTACGTTTACCTGCTCATGTGTGCAAAGAGATAAATAGTCTGGCTTTAAAAAAGCTCGATGCGTCAAAAAGTGAGAGCAAGGAGTTGTCTATTTCTGAACTCTCACGCTGCTCAGGGGTGAAAGCAGAGCGTATAGATGAACTTGTTGCGCTTAGTGGCTTTATTGATGTATCGACCACTGCGGACCTACATCGCGTTCCATTTGTTCTTGAACTGTGTGAAAGTGAGTATACGCCAGATCCACAACAAGACTGTGAAAATCAGTGCTTTACTCAAGCTATTGAAAATATCATTAAAACCTTGCCAACTAAGTTGCAGAAAGTCTTGATCCATCGATTCGGATTATTTGACCAGAGAGTGAAAACCTTGTCGGAAATAGGCCTGTTGTTAAACGTGTCTAACGAGCGTGTTCGTCAGATGCAGATAGAGGCGGTTGAACGCGTGCAGAAACGTCTCCGATTCGATGGTTGGGTTTAAGATTTTTAGCCCCTTATCCTAGCCGATTAATTTACTGGCTTGCTACTCTGTTCTTCCGTAAGTAACAGCAGCTCAAGCTGTGCTTTAGCTGCTGCCTCCAATCTCCATACACTCAATAATCGGTTAAGTGCTGCGCGATAAGCACGACTTTTGAGTAAAAAAGCGAGCGTACTAGTGTAGTTGTTTACGACTTGCGCTTGTGTCTCGACCAATGCGGTTTTGTTTTCGATGTCGATGTGTTGAAGGTTAAAGTCAGGAAGAAACGCACATTCATACCATACCTCTACAATTTCACGAATTTCGAGTTCTTCTTCAGGCACGTCGAAGTCTTGTAAATGGTAGTTTTCTGGTATTGTTGATAAATAAACCACATCCAATTTGTCTGCAACAAATGTATACATCGGATTCCTTAGTGTACGCGCTTACAGAGTAAATAGTCTCATCGTTTACATTTTTGTCAATGACCGTGCTCAAGTATGAATGATGAATCACACCACATTCCGAACTTAACTTAGACTTTTTAAGTACTTATCGGTTAACCCGAAATACTTCAGGTTGCCATCTGGCTCCAAGACTAAGCTCATATTGGATGTAGAGATCATGCCCGGATCATTCGTTGAGAAAATAACGGTCTTATTGAGTAGTTTGTCGCTGAATAACCGCTTGAAGTAGTGCGAGTTTTCTTGCTCAGCACCATTAAATGGCTCGTCAATGATAATCAAAGATTGTTCGCAGTTACCTAGCCCTAATGCGAGCCGCAGTCTTTGTTGAATACCATTTGGTAAACTTTTACAGATATCAACGCTCAATTGAGTGTCCAGGCCTTGTGGCAACCATGTATCGAGCTCAAAGAAACTCACCATTTCACGCATTTTTTCTGTTGGGATTAACCCATTATGCAAGATGAAGTTAGTCTCCAAGGAGCCTTCAAAAATATGCAGGTTAAACGGGATGTAGTTAATCGAGGTTCGATAGCGGTAACTGTTGAATTGTTTGATGTTATAACCGTCCACCGAAACTGAGCCTTGATAGCGTTCCTCTAGTCCAGCGATAATAGAAATGAGCGTCGTTTTACCGCAACCTGTTGGTCCACAAATCACAACTTTTGCGCCCGGTGGAATTTTAAAACCAAGATTAGTTAAGCCTGTTGCCGCACCACTATAACGATGGCTCACACCAGAGCCGACGATACTACCTTGAAATAGGCGAATAGGGGGGCTTTTCTCTAACGTTAGCTTATCGTCATTCATCGCCATAAGGTTGTTGATTTGCGCAGAAGACGCCTTAATGGATTGGAACTTAGAAATAGAGTTGTAGATGCCCATAATAGGCCCCAACGCCTTCCAGACTAAAATTACGGTAGCAAGCATTGCACCTGCATCAGAGGTGCCGTCCATCACGCCGATAACGGCCGCGACGATACTTGCGGTACCAATAACCTGAATCAAACTCCCGCCTGCTGCCTGAACCCTGCTATTAGTCACTGAAACATGTTCTGCATCGTTGGTGCTTTGTAAATGCGATGCGCTAAAGCGGGACTGAATAACACGCAACAATGGCAAGCCTTGGATGGTTTTTATACCACGAAGAATCTCATTCCATTGGTAAGAAACCATGGCGTTGGCGCGAGAGCTCTTGGACGTGGCTTGCGAGTAGATGTAACGAGAATAAACACAGAACACCAACATTAGAATCAACCCCGCCATAACGACTAGCGCTGCGGTACCAGACATAAGAGCAATGGCAATAATGAATACGATAACAAACGGCATGTCGAAGTAGCTTAATGTTGACTCTGCGGTTACCAAACGGCGGAACGTGTCGATGTCTTTCAAACGCGCTAACTGAGAAGAGACACCTGCGGTGGATGTCATCGAATACGGAAGCCACAACAGTTTGGATATCACGTTTTGAGAAATATGCACCGCCAAATCCTTTCCTGATGTGGCGATGATGTTGACCCGCATTTTCTTGAAAAAGTATTCCGAGAACCCAACAATCACAGCAAATAACGTGAGCCAATAAAGCGTGGCTTGCGAGCTAGAGGTTAAGGCGAAGTTGTACACACTCATAATAAAAAAGGGCTGGAGTGCGCCGAGAATGCTGACCACGAAGCTGAGAATAATCAGGCTTTTGAGTTCATTGTTGTAGCGATAAAACGCGTATTTAATCCAGTTACTGCGGTCTTGAGATTCAGGTGGCGGCTCTCGGAATAAGCGGGAGTATTCGCTGATCGACACCAACAAGCACGCCTTCTTGCAGAGCGGGTATTCAATGGTGTTGTTATTGGTGTAATCAAACAGGATCAGCTTGCCGTCTTTGGTGCCCAAGAAAATCGCAGTGAGGTTTTCTATCTCGATAAAACAAGGATGAGGGTGCCCCTCGATGTGCTCCAACGTTTTTAATTTGGTGACGTCACAACGGTAACCAAGGCGTTCAATGGTGGCTATAAAACTGTCGCTGTCTTTTGGTTTAGGGATAAAAGCGTCACTGAGGATAGAAGGCGTGCCTTCCCATTCAAGCGCAATGAGGGTGTAAGCTAAACCACGAATCAAAGGTGACTGATTGTATCGCTCATCATAACTGCGAGCCTCAAAGTCCAACAAGCGTTGAGGGACATTATTAAAATCAACCAAAATACTCATTGGTCACCTCCGGTAAGTTTGACGCGTTTGAGGCGATGATTGAGTTTGTCCATCTTGTTGCTGACGATGATGAGGATTTTGTCGTTGGCGCGATAGGCGGTGCTGGTCAAAACCAATCGAGCAAAGTCGTCATCATAAACACAGTCGATGTCGTCGAAGATCAACACACGTTTGTTCGCGAGTAAGGCACGCACTAACAACAAGGCATAAGCGACTTGGCGCGAGAATGGGTTGCGTAAATGTCCTTTAAGCTCGGTGTAAAAACCAGCGGGAAGGGCATCGATTTGTGCCTTGATGTTCATGGTTTCGCAAAGCGCAAATGCCGTGTTATTTAAGCTCGGGCGGAAACAAGTCAAGTTGTCGATGATGGTGCCTTCGACGAACGAACTGGTTTTGTCGACCATGAGCACGCTATTACGCCAGACGTTGTAGTTGACGTCATCGAGCGGTGTCTCGTTGATTTGGATATCGAGCTTGCTGTCGGTGTTTTGCCGCGTAATGCAATTGGCGAGGTGGGTTTTACCTGCGCCGCTTTTCCCCGTCAGCAAGTAAGCCTGACCGCGTTCAAACTCAATGCGTTGTTTTTCCGAATACTTCACCGAGATGCGCTCGACTTCCGTCGTGTCGTTTTGTTGTTCTATAGATGCAGCAAGCTCAAGCAGCTCGGCGATACGTTGAATATGAAGCTTGTTCAACTCCCAGCGGCTCACCGTGCGCATCACTTGCTGGTATGGGGCAAAGTAGCGGTTGGTAAGCATGATGATGGCTGCCATGATGCCTTGGCTCGATTGCATGTTGATAACGGCAGTTGCCAAAACTACCACCACACAAGCGATGGAGAGCTGTTGTATGAGCGACAAGATAAGGCTGAAGTTTGATTCGATCTGCTCGTATTTGATGTTCTCGACTTCACGCTCTTCCACCATTTGTGTCATCAAGCTCTCAACGCGATATTCCATATTGCGCGCTTTGATATCGAGTGGGCTAGAGATGATCTCGATGATTTTTGAGGTGGTTAAGCCCTCGATGTCGGATTTGTTTTCTAGGCTGTTGATTTTTTGCTTGGAAAGACTGAGTGCGAACACCGCCAAAATGATGGAGGCGAGCAAGATGGTCACCCCTGCCCAGATGTTGATCAGACCGATAATCAAAATGGTCAGTATGCTGACGGCAAGGTTGATCAATGCCCGTACAGATTCTCCGCCAAAGAAGGATTTAATCTCTGGAATGGTAGCAATACGCTCTAGGTATTCACCGGGTTCTAGGCGACGAAATTTCGAGATCTCAGCCAAACAGATGGATTGAAACACCTTGTTGGTTAGGTTGGTTTCGAACTGTTTCATGATCACCGACGAAATCTTCTCTTCCTGATTTTTTAAGTGATAGTCGAGGAAGATGGTGATCAAGATAATGGCAAACAGAAGAAACAGTGTGTCTTTGGCTTGGTTAGGTAAAACTCGGTCAAAGATAATCAGAATCGAAAAGGGCAGTACTAAACCAAACAGCGTCGAGATGACCGTTGAGAAAGTCAGGTAACACTTGTCAGCAAAGTTTATCTTCTGGGAAAAATGCTCAGTTTGCATTGCGACCTCCTTTCTTAATCGATGGTTTGGAGAGAAGGTGTTTTGGAACTAAGTCTTGATTGCTTCTGCCTTCGATATCGCTCATCAATTGCATGATGCTTTCGATGGATTGCACCGACAACATGCCTTTGATTTGCTCAAGATTGATCGATTCAATGATGTAGTCATAACGCGCGCTCTCGTAATCACGTAGCGCGCTAAACAGTTTACTTTCCGCTGCCAGTAAGTCGGTAATGGTTCGCGTACCAAGCTGGTAAGCGCGTTGAATGCCTTTGTATGAAGCGTAGTTGGCACGGATGATGTTCTCGTAACTGCTAATAGCGCGGGAGAAGTCATTAATGTTGAGTACCGAGGTGTTAACGCTATTGCGCGTCGTGAACAACGAATCTTGGTACAGTAGCTCCGTTCGCTCGATGGCAGTCGACGATTTTTGATAACCGTAGTAATCCGAACCACCGGAGAAAATCGGCACATTCAAGTTCAAGCCGACGCTGGTGGAGTTACTGTCCCCTGTTGCGGTGGGGTCGGTTCGGTCATAGTTGTTCGCATCGTCGTAACGGTAACTGGCAGAGAGCGAGACGGTCGGCACAAAGTTTGAACCGCTTTCTTTCAAGCCTCTTCGGCTGCGTTCTACGGTCTTCTTCGCGACTAATAAGTCGTTATTGAGCTTCAAAGCTTGTTCAAGAATTGCGCGTTGTTCGGATTCGCTGATTTCTGCCAAGGGTACGCTTTCGTAGATATCCTGCGATGGGGTGACTGGATATTGAACTTGAATTTCCAAACCGTTCAAAATTACGCGTCGGTCTTTCTCTAAGGTTCTTAAGCGATTGGCAATGCCTTCTTTCTGAGCAATCACCTCATACAACTCGCTCGCCGCAGTATTGCCAAGCTCCACGTTGCGACGCATTTGGCGCTCACGTGTTTCAGACGATTTAAGCTCGACTTTGGTGGCTTTGATTTGCGCGTTGTTTTTCAGGTACTCGAAATATTGCGTCGCGATTTCAGAAATGGTGCTCTGGATTTTGTTCTCGTGTTTGATTTCTTCAATGTTGAAATCAAGCTTTGCGGTGCCGAATTTGAAGATGTCGCCAAGGTTAAACACCGATTGGGATAAAGACACGCTGTAGCTGTTCGAGTTGTAGCTTGAACGCGTATCCGGTGTTCCCGTTAATATGGTCTCGTTTTCATTCCATGTGGTATCAGCAGCACCGTTTAAAGAGGGTAGAAACTTAGAACGGCTAATGTCGATGTTGTATTCGTTTTCTTCCACGCCTTTGTCACTAGCGCGCAGAGATAAATTGTTTTCCAAGCCGAGTTTGACCGCCTCAAGCAAGGTGGTCGCCATTGCCGAAGGAGCATTGCTCAATGTAAGCGCTGCCAATACGCAGCTAGTTAAGTTTCTGTACCGCCACATACTTGTTGATCACCTTGATGATTTCGTCGTTTTTATAAGGTTTGCTGATCACGTAATCCATTCCAGCTTCGATACAAGCTTGGTGTTCATTAGTGCTGGTCAATGCTGTCGCGCCTATGATGGTGCAAGGGTTTTGTCCGCTCTCTTGTTCGTATTGTCGAATGCGTTTGGTTGCTTCAATACCGCCCATGCCAGGCATGATGCAGTCCATAAAAATGATGTCCGAGCGCTGATTCATGAAGTGCTGAACAGCGTCTGCGCCATCGCCAACGGTGTCGGCTTCGTATTCTTGCTTGCTCAAAATACGTTTGAGTAGAATCTGTTGAACACGGTCATCTTCCACAATCAGGAATGAGCTGTTCTCCATCTGATCTTCTGAGGCTTCCGCTTCCATGATTGCTAAAAGATTGGGGATAAACTCATACGGAATCGCAGGGGAGTTCAGAATCTTGTCGACAAAGGTATGGCTCTCTTGCGCTTGCTGAGTGCTAGTGACCGAGAGCAGCAACTTGGTGTTCGGGTGATTGCGCAGTTGCGATTTCACCGTTTTGCTCAGTGAGGGCAGCTTGTTTGGCTCGAACGTGTCGGTCAGCATGATGGCATCGTATTCGCCAAAGGTTTTTGCCGCAGAGAAGAGTTCGTTCGGCGTTCGAATTGGCGTAATCTCTAAGCCCAAGTTGACTAACATTTTGTTCATCACATCAATGCGCAGCTGAGAGTTGGCACACAGTAATAGGCGCTTATTGTAGAAGCGAGTTTTCTCGGTGTGGAAGCTTTTGGCTTTCAAATCGAGCTGAATTTGAAAACGTTCCTGATTGCCCGATTGATACCAATGGCTCTCGTAATAGCCATAATCTTTCAACACGCTTTTCGCCAAATCGTCTTTGGTTGCAGTGTGCTGTTTATGGTCGCTCCAGTGTAGGGTATTGAGCTTGGCAAGCGGCACATCCAGCGTGGTTAAGAAGTTTAGATTGATGGTCAGGCGGGTATTTTCAATGTCTGACGCCGCACCTGATTCAATGGTGACAAACAGTTTCTTGTCGGCTTTGAGTTGGATGGCATTTGATAGCTGTAGGAACAACACCCAGAATAAGCTGGTGGATTGTCCTTCAACACGGTTTGGTAGGTTATCCGAGATAAAGCAGTCTAGCTCACCTTCATTTCGCTGCACTTTTGAACTGATGTGAATCATCAATTCAGACAGTACATTCAGCAGTGAAAACTCTTTCGATTTGCTCTCGGTCCCTTGTGAAATGAGTCGGTTGTAGTTCTCTGCCAATTCAGACAGGGTATTGGCAGCCGAGGTTATATCTTGCGCCATCAACACTCCGCTCTCATCGGTCTCTTGAACGAGATATTGCACGCCGCCGTTAATGGTGTTGGTGATGCCACGAATCTCGTAACCAATCAGAGCATAGAGCTGCTTGTAGAGATCGTTATTGCGTTTTTGTTCTTCGAGTTTGCTGAAAATCAGTTTTAGGTGAGAGTAGATCTGACGCTGCTTCGGATTGATGCTCACTTCATTCAGCAACTCTTCCAACCTTTGTAAATCCAGTTGTTTGAGCTCTTGATAAAGCTCATCGAATTCTTGGTCAATGTCACGCTCATTCGAGCTGGATTTTTTCAGTTTAAGGATTGCCACCAAGTTCGATAGCACTGCGATACCAACCAGTACGACAACGACCACAAACAACCAAATGAAGAACTCGTTTTTCTCCATCATTAGGTCGCTCGCATGGTTGTTAAATATGGTCCGGTAGTTGTCGTCCATTTGTAGGTAGTTATTGGTGAGCGAGAGGTACAGTGCCAACACATCGTCGCGTGTTTTTTGGCTGTCTGAGAAGCGATTGATTGCCAGTTCAAGCTGCGTGTATTCGGTCGCGCCCACCAAGCTAAACTCGGTTTTGTTGAGTGACGCGAGCGACTTAAATTGGTCAATTTCGTCTTTCAGAACCTCAAAATCAAGCTCTGTTGTACTGCAATAACGTTCGGTTAAACAGCGTTGAAGCGTTTGAATATCAAACTCGATAGTTTGGTTGAGCTGTTGAGCTTGAACCAACAGAGGCGCGTTTTGCACTTTCTCGACTGAATCCACTTTGTCCCAAGAGATATACAAATAAAAGGCGAGGGCAGCCAGCATCAAGCTGAAAGCAATGCTTAGGCGCATAACAGGAACGGAAATATTGTAAGAAGGTTTGCTACTCATCCATCACCTCTCATCGAATGCGTCTTCGATAGCCGACATAACCGGCTTCGCTGCGTATTCGATAACCCGGCGTGAACCTGTTTTCACGTCTGCGGTAAACTCCATATAAGGGGACAGCTTGTATTGTGTGCCTCCGCGCTCTAGATAGTTTTGACTGATTTGGATTTCCGCGAGGTAGAATTCAGCGTCTTCTTCTTCATAAGAAGAACGGCTGATCGATGCAATTCGACCTTCCAAAAATCCGTATTTGGCAAAGTTGTAGGTATCCATCTTCACTTTGACCGCTTGTCCGATTTCTACAAAACCCATGTCTTTACGCGGGATCTTCGCTTCGCCATGAAGGGCGTTATTGATCGGTGCAATGTCCGCGATGCTTTCACCTGGCGGTATCACAGCGGAGCGGAAGTTGAAGTGCACTTTATCTACTACACCGTCAATAGGGGCGTAAACCACGAGGCGATCCACTTTATCTGAGTGTTGAGGACGTAATATACGTTTCAACTTTAAGTCCTTGTTTGCTTGAATGATTTGTGCTTGATACTCGGCATTACGATTCTCCACCAAGTCTCGGTACTGCTTCTCTAGTTTGTCGAGTTGGAAGCGCTCATTCATGACCGACTCATCAAGGTTTTCAATCTCACGCACCATGTTTGACTCTTGAACCTGCATATTCAGAACATCGACGTAAGACGCCATTTCCTCTTTGTACAAAGTGTTCTTAATATTGAGCTGCTTGCGTATCAAGGAGAGCTGGTTCTCGGAGCTTTTACGGCGCTTGAGCATTGAATCAATAAGCGAATTCTTATGTTGGATATCGTGAGTGATCAACTCTTCATTGGAACGGTTTTTAGAAAATTCTTGCTGCCAGGTATTCATGTTGACTTGCACTAATTCTGGGTACTTTTCGATGTAGGCAGAAAAATCGGGTTCCACCATATCGCGCAGGCTTTCGTAACGAATCTTGTCTAGCTCAAGCTGAATGATCTCTGTGTTTACCGTATCAAGTTGAGTGTTTCTATCCAGAGAGCGAAGGCGTGCAATAGGCTGACCTTCATAAACCACTTCGCCTTTGCGTACTAGCATTTCTTCTAGAATACCGCCTTCAAGGTGTTGCACTTTTTCGATGTCAGATTCGAGCAATAGCTCACCGCGCACCGACACCACAATGTCGATACGAGCCTGAGATGCCACGGCGATAGCCACCATGGAAAGCAAAAAGATAACCAGCAAGGTTTTGTGTACGCTGGTCATTGCACTGGCTAGCACGATTGTATCGTCTGCTGTTACCTTCGAAGCTTCGTTGTTCGAAACGAGTGCCTTTTTGAGGTGATGTTCTATTTGCTTATTACTCATGAGCCACCCCTACGATTCACTACCTGTGCGGCTATCGATTGAATTTCCGATTTTTAACAGCTGGCTAATTTGTTTGTTTACGTTGTTAAGCTCGGTTTTAACGTCCTCGATCAATTCATTAGGAGCAGGGAAATGGTGTTTGTTTAAGTGTTCAAGCTTTGCCAATTTTGGTGGTAAGTCGTCATCACATAACAAGACGAGAATGGTCTTTAGCCTTTTTGAATAACATCTGAGTGCTTCAAAACGGTTTTGTTTATGCAGCATCTCAATATCAATCCCTGCATCACTGAAATCTTGGTAAAAATCGCCTAATAGCAATTGCAGCCCCTTATGGCTGTTGTCGACTGAGCGCAACAGACTTGTCATATTTATCATTATCCCACCGCACTAATTGCTTTAATGACAACAAGTAAGGATCTTTATACTGGGTTTTCAAATTTTTTTGTTTTTATGGAACTCGAAAGGTATGAAAAAAGTTGTATAAAAAAGTTGGTTTCTAAAAATGGTGTCCTTTACTGCCTCTAAATACGATCAGTTAGCTAAAAGCAACGGAGGCTGTAATGGCAGGCGACACTAATCAAGAAAAAGACAATGAAAAGCTTAACGATGCGGTAGAGCAAACAGAAACGAAGGATACGGGGACAAAAGAAGAAAAACAGCAGTCGACCGTCTCTTCGACTGTAGCGACTGGTGCTGAAAGTGCAGATGCTGTTGATGAAGCCAATCGTGCGATGGAAGAAAATCCTAGTGGCGCGGGTACGGAAGAAGAAGCAGTGAGCTCGGGTGGCGCAGTTCAAGAAGAGGATACTGAAAGTAGCAGCGACTCTGACGCTGCACAATCCAATGTTGTTGATAGTGTAGCTTCTAGCGGAGAATCAGGTGACGAGGCTCTGGGCAGCGGTGGTTCGGATTCTGGGGCGGGTGCCCAAGCGGTCGGTGGTGGTGATGCCTCTGGCTCTGAAGGTGGTTCGGACGCAGAAGGCAATGAAGCGCAAGGACAAGCGGTACAAACTTCATCTGCGCCAAGTGCTTCTTCAGACTCTGAAGGTTCTCAAGGTGGTGACGAGCTAGATTCAGAAACCACTGAAGAGAGCTTCGCGGTGGATGTACAAGACACCAGCGAAGAAACCACGACGCAAGTAGAAGACGATTTCGACTCCGAAACTACGAGCGAGACGTTCCAAATTAAAGTCGAAGGTGAAAATGACGCGCCAGAAGTAGGGCAAGATCTGGCATACATCATGGATGAAGATGGCACTATTACCTTCACTCAAGAACAACTTCTCGGGTACGCGAGTGATGTTGATGGCGATGATCTTGCCGCATTTAACGTGCAAGTGGGTGCTAATGCATCAGTTGTGGATAATGGTGATGGCACTTATACCGTCACACCTGAAGCTGATTTTAATGGTGAACTCGACTTAACGTTTGATATCAGTGATGGTCAAGAAACCATTTCTAGTTCGATTGATTTAACTGTTCGTCCAATCAATGACGCACCAGTGCCGGAAGATAAAACCTTTGAGGTGGAAGAAGACGGCACGCTGATCTTCACCGATGCTGACCTGCTTGCTGGTGCAACGGATATTGAAGGCGATAACCTAACAGTTGAGGGCGTAAGCTACGACGGTGGCGACGGCATCCTGACCGACAACGGTAATGGGACTTACACTTTTGCGCCAAATGAAAACTTCAATGGCGATGTGAACTTTAGCTTTGATGTGTCCGACGGCACGGATACGGTTTCTGCCAACATTGATGTAAGCGTTACGCCAGTCGACGATGCACCAGTATCTGGCAATCTTGCATACTCGGTGGATGAAGATGGCTCGATTCGTTTGAGCCAAGAGCAGTTGTTGTCGCAAGCTTCCGATGTGGAAGGCGATGCACTGACGGCATCTAATCTTTCGGTAGATGGCAACGCGACGGTAACTCAAAATGACGATGGTAGCTTCACCATCACGCCGGACGCAGATTTCAACGGTGATATCGACATCAGCTTTGATATCTCAGATGGCACGAACACCGTTCAAGCAACCGCTGATCTAACCGTTAACCCAATCAACGATTTGCCGGTTCCTCAAGACCAGCAGTTCAACGTGGAAGAAGATGGCACGCTGATCTTTACGGACGCAGACCTGCTTACTGGCGCAACGGATATTGAAGGCGATAACCTAACAGTTGAGGGCGTAAGCTACGACGGTGGTGACGGCATCCTGACCGACAACGGTAATGGGACTTACACTTTTGCGCCAAATGAAAACTTCAATGGTGACGTAAACTTCAGCTTTGATGTGTCCGACGGTACGGATACGGTTTCAGCGAATGTAGATGTGAGCGTCACGCCGGTGAATGATCCTCCGGTGGCTGGTTCAACGTCTTACACAGTTCACGAAGACAACTCTATTACCATTTCTGACGCGCAGCTGTTGGCAAACTCTTCGGATTTAGAAGGGGATGTCTCGATTGATAGCGTGAGCTACTCTGGTAGCGATGGTGTGTTGCAAATCAATGGTGACGGTACGTACACCTTCTCTCCAAATGAAAACTTTAATGGTGAAGTGACGCTTGATGTTGTCGTCGCTGATGAAGAAGGCGCAACGGATGTCACCACTGCTGGCATTACGGTGCTGGAAGTGAACGATCCACCAGTCGCAGGACCAACTTCTTACACTATTGATGAAGATTCAGTTCTGACCTTCAGTGAGTCACAAGTGCTGTTGAATGCCTCTGATGTGGAAGGCGATGTAGAGCTTGTTGGCATTAGTTACGATGGTCCGGATGGCATTTTCACCGTTAACGATGATGGTACGTGCAGCTTCGCGCCAAACGAGAACTTTAACGGACAAGTTCAACTTGATGTGACCATTCGAGATGAGGATGGGGCAGAAGTTGATACCGTCATCAATGTGAATGTATTGCCAATCAATGATGCGCCAGTATCGGGTGATTTGGCTTATAGCGTTGATGAAGACGGTGCTATTACACTCAGCCAAGAGCAGCTTCTTTCTCAAGCGTCTGATATTGAGGGCGATGACCTGACTGCTAGTGATTTGACGGTGGATGGAAACGCAACCGTTACAGCGAACGATGATGGCAGCTTCACGATTACACCAGATGCGGACTTTAATGGTGACATTGATATCCAATTCAACATTACAGATGGCACAGACACTATCCAAGCAACGGCGGATCTAACGGTTAATCCAGTTAACGATCTTCCTGTCCCTCAAGACCAGCAGTTCAGTGTTGAAGAAGACGGCACGCTTCAGTTTACCGACGCAGACCTACTTGCTGGCGCGACCGATATCGATGGCGATAACTTAACGGTTGACGGCATTAGCTATACAGGCAGCGATGGCGTGCTGACTGACCACGGTGATGGTACTTACACCTTTGCACCAAATGAAAACTTCAACGGTGATGTCAGCTTTAGCTTTGGTGTTTCTGACGGCACTGAGACCGTACCAGCAAATGTGGACGTGAGCGTCACTCCAGTGAACGATCCTCCGGTTGCGGGTTCTACGTCTTACACGGTTGATGAAGATAATGCGATTACCATTTCCGACGAGCAGCTTCTGGCTAACTCTTCGGATGTGGAAGGCGCAGTGTCCATCGATAGCGTGACCTATTCAGGCACCGATGGCGTATTCCAAGACAACGGTGACGGCACTTATACCTTCATGCCGAATGAGAACTTCAGCGGTGATATCAGCCTTGATGTGATTGTGGCGGATGAGCAAGGTGCGATTGACGAAACGACCGCAGGCATTACGGTCATTGAAGTGAATGATCCTCCAGTTGCCGGTCCAACGTCTTACACGATTGATGAAGATTCAGTACTGACATTCAGTGAGTCACAAATTCTTGCTAACGCATCTGATATCGAGGGTGATGTAGAGCTTGTTGGCATCAGCTATGAAGGCTCGGATGGTATCTTTACCGTCAATGGCGATGGTACTTGTAGCTTTGCGCCAAACGAGAACTTCAATGGTCAAGTTCAGTTGGATGTGACCATTCAAGATGAGAATGGGGCAACCGTTGATACGCACATCAATGTCGACGTATTGCCAATCAACGATCCACCAGTATCGGGTGATTTGGCTTACACCATCAACGAAGACAGCTCAATCACGCTAAGCCAAGAGCAACTGCTTGCCAAAGCGGGCGATATTGATAGCGAGAACCTTGAAGCCATCAATCTATCGACAGATGACAACGCGACGATTCAATACAACGATGATGGCAGCTACACCATCACACCAGATGAAAACTACAACGGCGACCTAGATCTGACCTTCGATATCATTGATAACGATGGCGGCTCGGTACAAGTTGGTCTGGATATTTCGGTTAATCCTGTGAATGACTTGCCACAAGCGCAAGATCAACAGTTCACGGTAGAAGAAGATGGCACCTTGCTGTTCACGGATGCAGACCTATTGGAAGGCGCATCGGATATTGACGGCGATGATCTGTCTATCGAAAATGTTCTCTACACCGGTGCGGATGGTGTGCTTACCGATAATGGCGATGGCACTTACAGCTTCGCGCCGAATGAGAACTTCAACGGTGATGTTCAGTTCACATTCGATGTGTCTGACGGCACAGGTTCAACACCGGCATTCATTGATGCCAGCGTGACACCAGTGAACGATCCACCGGTGGCAGGTTCTACGTCTTACACGGTTCAAGAAGACGGTCAAATCACCATTAGTGACGAGCAGTTGTTAGCTAACTCTTCTGATGTGGAAGGCGATGTAGCCTTGGCGAATGTTAGCTACTCTGGTAACGACGGTAGCTTCGTGGACAATGGCGACGGCACATATACCTTCACGCCAAATGAGAACTTTGACGGTAACATTTCGCTCGACGTTACGGTCATCGACCAAGATGGTGCAACGGATACAACAGCCGCAGGCATCGATGTTATCGCGGTGAACGACGCACCAGAAACGTCAGGCATTCAAGCTGAAGTGGATGAAGATAACGCCATTACCATCACGCAAGAACAGTTGCTTGCGAATGCGACAGATATTGAAGGTGATGACCTTGTTGCCAGCAATCTACAAACCAATGACCCGGATGCGACGATCGTAGCCAATGACGATGGTTCTTTCACCATTACGCACACCGAAAACTTTAACGGTGAGTTGGACTTCACTTACAACATCAGCGATGGCGAAAATGATGTTCTGACCACGTTGGATCTGACCGTTAATCCTGTCAACGATGCGCCAGAAGCGGGTGACGAGATCTTTATTCAAGCAGAAGAAGACCAAACAGTGGGTGTTTCTCTGCGTGAAGAGCCTGCGTTACGTCTCGACCAAGCCCCTGAAAACGGCATCATTGAAGCAAATCTAAATGACGAATGGGTACAGCTAGAAGTCGGGCAGGAGGTTCCTGCAGACACGGAAGTGCGCTTCATTCCAAATGATGATGCATTGGCAAACGGTACGCATACGAGTCAAATTGGTACCTTTGACGACAACGCCAGCCTTGATGATTGGGGTACTGCTGTTGACCCTTACACACGTGAGTTTGTTGATGGTGATTTGAAAGTTACCGTTCAAAGTAATGATGACCCACTCGGTGCGTGGAATGGTAAAACACACATCGGTCACGGTATTGGTGATACTGACCGCCAAGGCTTGAGCGGTGATGAAAAACTGACTGTGACTGTTGAAGGTCAAGATATCAACGAAATCAGCTTCCACCTAGATGGTCTAGGCGGCTGGTTTATGGAAGAGTCTCGCCACTTTACCGAAGTCGAAATTCGCGCATTCAACTCCGATGGTGACTTGATCGACTCGATGACTTACCACAAAGAAGATCGTGGTAGCTATGAGACGGATTACACTTTAACGGTGAACGAACCGGTGTCTTACTTTGAGCTAGGTACGATTCAAGGTAACGGTACTTACGTGGTTCAAAACATGACGGTTTCGCAAACTTGTCATGATGAAGCTGTGTTCACATCAATTGGCGTGGACGGCACGGAAATCACGGAAACGGTAGAGCTGAATATCCGTGAAGGTGACAGTGAAATCGAACTGACCGCTGACCTGCCAAATGTGACCATTGATACCGAAGGTTCTACGCAGTTTGCCTCTGTGGTAATTACAGAAGAGCAGCTTTTAGCACAAGCGAGTGATATCGATAGTGACGTTCTTGATATTCAAAACCTTGAGCTGGTGGGGGATAACGCGGAGCACGCTACGTTAACCGACAACGGCGATGGTACATGGACAGTTACACCAGATGAGAACTTCTACGGTGAGATTGAGCTAGGTTACCAAGTCACGGATGGTGAACTCACCGACGACAACATCATCAACATCAACTTCGAAGCGGTAAACGATGCGCCAATCGTTTCTGGTCCAATTGTGTTGTCGACTGATGAGGATGTGGGCATTACGTTTAGCGCGGACGATCTGCTTGCCAATGCAAGTGATGTGGAAGGCGATGCGCTGTCTATCTCTGATATCTCTTACAGCGGTGATAACGGTGAGCTTGTCGACAATGGCGACGGTACTTACACCTTTATGCCGAATGAAAACTTCAATGGTGAAGTCGACATCGATTACAAAGTCTTCGATGGCACCGATGAAGTCGATACCCATCTAGATCTGACCGTTATTCCGGTCAACGATGTGCCAGTTCCTGGTGCACCGCTGCATACTCAAATGCTAGAAAACGGCACCATCATCATCGAAGCAAAAGACCTGTTATCAGGTGCGACTGACGTGGATGGCGACATTCTGCATATCGAGAATCTACTGCTTGTTGACCAGTCACAAGGTACGTTGACAGACAACGGCGACAACACCTTTACCTTCGATCCAACTTCGAACTTCTACGGTGAAGTGAACCTGACCTTCGACATCAGCGATGGTCAAGCAAGTGCACCAAGCACTGCGAAGATCGATGTTGAGATCGTCAACGAAGGTCCAGAGGTTAGCGGTCCAGTTGATGCGGTCGTTGATGAAGATGGCTCAATTACCATCACTCAAGAAGACTTGTTAGCGAACGCGACGGACGTGGATGGTGACAACCTTGAAGCGGTGAACCTGTCGACCAACGATCCTAATGCAACCATCGTTGAGAACGCTGATGGTAGCTTCACGATTACACCGAGCGAAAACTTCTTTGGTGAAATCGAATTTACTTATGACGTAACTGACGCGATTGAAACCGTCGCTGCGGATCTAAACCTCACCGTTAACCCAGTGAACGACCTGCCAGATGTGCCTGATTTGTCCTTCACCACAGAAGACGGTGAAGCGATCACTATTACTGAAGCAGAGCTGCTGGCTCAAGCGACGGACATCGAAGGCGATGACCTGTCTGTTGTTAACGTGACGAGTTTAAGCGACACGGTTCAAGTGACAGACAATGGCGATGGCACTTACACATTAACGCCAGAGCAGGGCTTCTTTGGTAATGTTGACCTCACGTTTGATGTGAGCGATGGCACCGATGTGGTGGCGGCAAACATCGACTTGAAAGTTGAGTTCGTCAACGACGCACCAGAAGCAGCGCCAATCGTGGCAGACGTGGACGAGGATGGCTCTATTCTCGTGACACAAGAAATGCTGCTTGAAAATGCCAGCGATCAAGATGGTGATGACCTATACGCAACGGCACTAGAAACCAATGATCCTAATGCCTCTATCGTGGATAACGGCGACGGCACCTTTACCGTTACGCCTTCACAGAACTTCAACGGAGACATCGAGTTTACTTATGAAGTGAGCGACGGTGAATTGAGTGTTGCCAATGAAATGACATTGACGGTGAACCCAGTCAATGACATTCCAATTGTTGCGCCTGGCATGTACCACATTGAAGAGGATGGCAGCATCCTGTTCACGCAAGAAGATCTGCTAAGTGGCGCGATTGATATTGATGGTGATGACCTCACTGTTACGAGCATTAACTACTCGGGTGATGAAGGTACTGTAACGGACAACGGTGACGGTACATTTAGCTTCGTACCAGAAGAGCACTTCAGTGGTGACTTACAGTTCAGCTTTACGGTTTCTGACGGTACGGATGAAGTTGAGCAAGACATTAATGTCCATATCGAAGCCGTAGCAGATGCGCCAGACCTAGTCATCACTGATGGCGACGGTCGAAACGTGGATGACCAAGCGATCTTGGTTGAGCCAGGCGGTATTGTTGAAGTGAACATCGCCGCAGCATTGGTTGACCAAGACTTGTCAGAAACGCTGACTGTGACCGTTGATGGTGTTCCAGAAGGTTCGGTGATCAGCTACGACAACGAAGGGGTACTTAACGATCAAGACAACGGTATCACCAGTTTCAATGATACTGAAATCACGGTTACCTTTGAAGGTGAAACCGCGGGTTACCAAAACGCAGCTGGCTATTACAAAGTTGATGAAGACGGCAATATCACGGGCGTTGAAGTGGTGTACGAAAACGCCTCTCAAGTTGGCGGAGGCGGTGACCTCATTCCGGGACAAGATCAGTTCAGCTTCCAAATCTCGGAAGGGGAAAGCTTCAACCTATTCTTGATTCCTAACGGTCATAACTTCAATGACTTTGCGTCCATGCAAGATGGTCAGTATGAGTTCCGTGCGGCAGATGGCTCTCCTGCGAACATGGATACGGTCGACCCACAACTCGTGTTTGTGGGTGCTGATGGTTCTGAAACCGTGATTCAAAGCCAATTTGGTGATGCAGTCTTCCATGGCGGCACAAGCTCAGAGCTCAACCAAGATGGCATTGAACATACTCGAACTACTGTGAACGAAGACGGTGAACTGGTTTACGGCTTTGAAGATCTCTACGGTGGCGGCGATGCCGATTATAGTGACTTCAACTTCACCATTGATGTAGGTGAAGTGAACAGCCAGATCTACAGTGGTGAAGTAACAGTCGGTCCAGATGGTTCTGTAACGCTTCCAACCACAGCAATTGAACAAGAGCTACAGATTCAATTGCCAGAAGACTTTAACCAACAGCTAGAAATCAATGTAACGGCAACGGCGACAGAGCTATCAAATAATGATTCTGAAACCGTTTCTCAAACCATCTACGTCAATGCAACGGGTGCTCACATTGAACATACGCCTGAAGCATTGCCTGTTTCTGCTGTGGTTGAAGAAGATGGTTCAATCCTAATCACGCAAGAAGATTTGCTCGCTAATGCGCGTGACTTGGATGGAGACCAACTGACAGCACTGAACTTGGCAACGGATGATGAAAACATCACCATCACAGACAATGGTGACGGTACTTACACCTTAACGCCAGATGCGGACTTTAATGGTGACATCACCTTTACGTTCGATGTGTCTGACGGCGATGATGTTGTCTCAACCAACCTTGAGTTATTGGTGTCACCAGTTAACGATGCGCCTGAACCACAAGATCAAGCGTTCACCATTGGTGAAGATGGTGTGCTGACCTTTACTGATGCGGATCTCCTAACAGGCGCTACCGATATTGAAGGGGATGACTTATCTGTTGAGGGCGTCACTTACACAGGCGCAGACGGTGTTCTTACTGACAATGGCGATGGCACATATAGCTTCGCACCGAATGAGAACTTCAATGGCGACGTGAACTTCACTTTCGATGTTTCCGATGGCACGGATACCGTGACGGCGAATATCGACGTAAGCGTGACGCCGGAGAACGATCCACCGGTTGCAGGCAGCACGGCTTACACCGTTCATGAAGACAATTCGATTACCATTAGTAACGAACAGCTGTTGGCTAACTCGTCTGATATAGAAGGCGAAGTGGCGATTGATAGCGTGAGCTACAGCGGTAACGATGGCGTGCTGGAAATCAACGGTGATGGTACTTACACCTTCTCACCAAACGAGAACTTCAGCGGCGAGGTGAGCCTAGATGTTGTCGTAGTCGATGAAGAGGGTGCAACGGACTCTACCACTGCAGGCATTACTGTGATTGAGGTAAATGACCCACCAATCGCAGGTCCTACCACATACACTATCGATGAAGACCAAGTTCTAACCTTCAGTGAATCGCAAGTGCTACTGAATGCTTCCGATGTTGAAGGGGATGTCGAGCTAGTTGGCATCAGCTACGACGGTCCAGATGGTATCTTCTCAGTAAACGGTGATGGAACTTGTAGTTTTGCACCGAATGAAAACTTCAACGGTCAAGTACAGTTGGATGTGACCATTCGCGATGAAGATGGCGCAGAGGTTGATACTTACATCACAGTCGATGTCTTACCAATCAATGATGCACCTGTATCTGGTAACTTGGCGTACAGCGTTGACGAAGACAACTCAATCACGTTGAGCCAAGAGCAGCTTCTTGCTCAAGCATCGGATGTAGAAGGTGATGCGCTGACTGCGTCTAACCTAGTGGTTGACGGTGATGCAACGGTTACGGCAAACGACGATGGTAGCTTCACTATCACGCCAGATGCGAACTTCAATGGCGACATTGATATCACGTTCGACATCAATGATGGCAGCGACACTATTGTTGCAACGGCGGACCTAACGGTTAACCCAGTTAATGACTTGCCGCAGCCAGAAGATCAAGCGTTCACCATTGGTGAAGATGGTGTGTTGACCTTCACTGATCAAGACCTGCTGGATGGTGCAACGGACATCGATGGCGATGACCTATCGGTAGAAGGTGTCACTTACACAGGCGCAGATGGTGTCCTAACTGACAATGGAGATGGTACCTATAGCTTCGCACCGAATGAGAACTTCAATGGCGACGTGAACTTTACCTTCGATGTTTCCGATGGCACGGACACCGTGACCGCGAATATTGATGTGAGTGTGACGCCAGAGAACGATCCACCGGTGGCAGGCAGCACCTCTTACACTGTGCATGAAGATAACTCGATCACCATCAGTGATGAACAGCTACTAGCGAACTCATCGGATATTGAAGGTGATGTATCGATTGATAGCGTTAGCTACAGCGGCACAGATGGTGTGTTCCAAGACAATGGTGACGGTACGTACACCTTCTCGCCAAACGAGAACTTCAATGGTGAAGTGAGTCTAGATGTTGTCGTGGTCGATGAAGACGGTGCGACGGATTCAACTACCGCAGGTATTACAGTACTTGAGGTGAACGATCCACCAATCGCAGGCGCGACCAGCTACTCAGTGAACGAAGACGAAGTCATCACCATTAGCTCTGAGCAGTTATTGGCGAACGCTTCTGACGTTGAAGGTGAAGTTGCGATTGATAGCGTAAGCTACAACGGCTCTGACGGTATCTTTACTGATAACGGTGACGGCACATTCAGCTTCGCACCAAACGCCAACTTTGATGGCGATGTTAGCCTAGATGTTGTGGTTGTTGATGAAGACGGTGCAACTGCGGCAACTAACGCAAACATCGATGTATTGCCAATCAACGATGCGCCAGTATCGGGCAACTTGGCTTACAGTGTCGATGAAGACAATTCAATTACGCTAAGCCAAGAGCAGCTTCTTGCTCAAGCATCGGATGTAGAAGGCGACGCGCTAACCGCATCTAACCTAGTGGTTGACGGTGATGCAACGGTTACGGCAAACGATGATGGCAGCTTTACCATTACGCCTGATGCGAACTTCAATGGTGACATTGATATCACGTTCGACATCAATGATGGCAGCGACACTATTGTTGCAACGGCTGACCTAACGGTTAATCCAGTTAACGACTTACCACAGCCAGAAGATCAAGCGTTCACCATTGGTGAAGATGGCGTCTTGCTGTTCACTGATGAAGATCTGCTTGATGGTGCAACGGATATCGATGGCGATAATCTATCGGTTGAAGGTGTCACTTACACAGGTGCAGATGGTGTCCTAACCGACAATGGTGACGGCACTTACAGCTTCGCGCCAAACGAAAACTTCAATGGCGACGTGAACTTTACCTTCGATGTTTCCGATGGCACGGATACCGTGACGGCGAATATCGACGTAAGCGTGACGCCAGAGAACGATCCTCCGGTTGCAGGCAGCACGTCTTACACCGTGCATGAAGACAATTCGATCACCATCAGTAACGAGCAGTTATTGGCTAACTCGTCTGACGTCGAAGGCGAAGTCGCGATTGATAGTGTCAGCTACAGTGGCGCAGATGGCGTGTTCCAAGACAATGGTGACGGCACTTACACCTTCTCGCCAAACGAGAACTTCAATGGTGAAGTGAGCCTTGACGTTGTGGTTGTCGATGAAGACGGTGCGACGGATTCAACCACCGCAGGTATTACGGTACTTGAGGTGAACGATCCACCAATCGCAGGCGCGACCAGCTACTCAGTGAACGAAGATGAAGTCATCACCATTAGCTCTGAGCAGCTATTGGCGAATGCTTCTGACGTTGAAGGTGATGTCGCGATTGATAGCGTCAGCTACAGCGGCTCCGACGGTATCTTTACTGACAACGGCGACGGTACATTCAGCTTCGCACCAAACGAAAACTTCAACGGTGATGTTAGCCTAAATGTTGTCGTTGTTGATGAAGACGGTGCAACTGCGTCAACCAATGCAAGCATCGATGTATTGCCAATCAATGATGCGCCAGTATCAGGTGATTTGGCATACAGCGTGGATGAAGACGGTTCTATCACGCTAAGCCAAGAGCAGCTTCTTGCTCAAGCCGGCGACGTGGATGGCGATGACCTAACTGCATCCAACCTCACTGTTGACGGCAATGCGACCGTTGTTGCGAATAATGACGGCAGCTTCACTATCACACCGGATGCGGACTTCAATGGCGACATTGATCTGAGCTTCGACATTACGGACGGCGATGCGACCATTCAAGCCACTGCCGATCTGACTGTGAACCCAGTGAACGACCTACCAACGGTTGGTCAGCCACAGTTCGTCACGCAAGAAGACACAAGCTTCACCTTCACCGAAGAGCAACTGCTGCAAAATGCAGGTGATATCGATGGTGATAACCTAACGGTTGAAAACGTTGCTTCTGACAGCGGTACTTTGGTTGATAACGGTGACGGCACGTACACCTTCGCTCCGAATGAAAACTTCGATGGCAACGTGAACGTGACGTTTGACGTCAACGATGGCACCGCAACCGTGCCAGCAGAAGCGAACATTGATGTTCAATCTGTGGTTGATATGCCAGAGCTGTCTATTGCTTCAGACTTGGTGATTGCCTCTGATAACTTCGAGTCTGGCTCGAACGGTTGGAACGCGAATACTGAAAGTTCACAAGGTTTCGAAACGGGCGATATGCTGGGTCGTATTGGTGGCACTGGCGGTGATGAAGCGGTCAGCAAAACCTACGAGATCCCAAGCGATGTCAATGAAGTGAATATCTCATTTAGCTTCTACGAAATCGATTCTTGGGATGGCGAGTCGTTCCAAATCTTTGTCGGCGGCGAACAACTAACCACCTTGGAAAACTCCGCGTTCCGTACTCAAGATGGCACGACAACGCTTTACGACTCAGATGGTAATGAAGTGGGTGAAGTGATCCACGGAGCCTCTCAACGTGAAGGCTTCAGTGGTTGGAACGACCAAGCTCACCAAATCAACCTGACGGTTCCTGTCGAGGATGGTGAACTGCAACTCGGCTTCGGTTCAACCTTGAATCAAGACGTTTGGGATGAATCGTTTGGTATCGACAACATCGAAATCACGGTAGCGGACGCGGATTACCAAATCATTGGTACCGAAGATACACCAGTGCCACTTGATATCGATGCAGCGTTAACCGATACAGATGGTTCAGAAAACCTCGCTATCTTGATTGAAGATGTGCCAGAAGGCAGCGCACTATCAGCAGGTGTTGATAATGGTGACGGCACTTGGTCACTACAACCAGGCGAGCTAGAAGGGCTAGAGTTTATTCCTTCTGCGGACTTCAATGGCGATGTGACGCTAACCGTGAACGCAACCTCTACGGATGTGGATACTGGAACCACGGCGACAGCGACGCAAGATGTGACGATTCATATCTCGCCAACCAATGATGCACCAGAAGTGACGGGTGATATCACTGCGGTAACCGCCGAAGACAACAGCATTACGCTGACTCAAGAGCAGTTACTGGAGCACGCTGTTGATATTGATGGTGACGACCTAAGCGCAATCAACCTAAGCACCAATGATGAAAATGCGACGGTTGAAATGAACGAGGATGGCAGCTTCACCATTACTCCGAGCGAGAACTTCTACGGTGATATCGAGTTCACCTACGATGTGACTGACGGGGAAGAAGTGGTCGCGGCTGGTCTCGACTTAACAGTAACACCAGTCAATGATGCGCCAGAGCCACAAGATCAAGCGTTCACAGTGGGTGAGGACGGTCTTCTTACCTTCACTGATGCGGACTTGTTAACAGGCGCGACAGATGTAGAAGGTGACAACCTAACAGTTGAAGGCGTGACTTACACTGGCGCGGACGGTGTCCTAACCGACAATGGCGATGGCACGTACAGCTTCGCACCGAATGAGAACTTCAATGGCGATGTGAACTTTACGTTCGATGTGTCAGATGGTACGGATACGACCTCTGCCAACATTGATGTGAGTGTGACGCCAGAGAACGATCCACCAGTTGCGGGCAGCACGTCTTACACTGTGCATGAAGACAACTCGATCACCATTAGTGATGAGCAACTACTGGCTAATTCGTCTGATATCGAGGGTGATGTTGCGATCAGCAGCGTGAGCTACAGCGGTAACGACGGTGTGCTAGAAATTAATGGCGATGGTACTTACACCTTCTCACCAAACGAAAACTTTACAGGCGATGTTAGCCTAGATGTTGTCGTGGTTGACGAGGACGGCGCGGTTGATACAACAACAGCGGGTATTACCGTTCTTGAGGTGAACGATCCACCAATCGCAGGCACAACCAGTTACACCATTGATGAAGATGAAGTCATCACCATCAGTGCAGAACAGTTGTTGGCAAACTCTTCCGATATTGAAGGTGAGGTAGCACTAGATAGCGTGAGCTACAGTGGCAGTGAAGGTATCTTTACCGACAATGGTGATGGTACGTTCAGCTTTGCACCAAACCCAAATTTCAATGGTGAAGTGAATCTTGATGTTGTAGTCGTGGACGAAGATGGTGCGACCGCTTCGACGACGGCAAACATTGATGTTCTGCCAATCAATGATGCTCCGGTATCGGGTGACTTGGCTTACAGTGTCGACGAAGACAACTCAATCACCCTAAGCCAAGAACAATTGTTGGCACAAGCAACGGATGTAGAAGGTGATGCACTAACTGCATCTAACCTAGTGGTTGACGGTGATGCGACGGTTACGGCTAATGACGATGGCAGCTTTACCATTACGCCTGACGCGAACTTCAATGGCGACATTGATATCACGTTCGATATCAACGATGGCAGCGATACTATCGTTGCAACGGCGGACCTAACGGTTAACCCAGTTAATGACTTACCGCAGCCAGAAGATCAAGCGTTCACTATTGGTGAAGATGGTGTGTTGACCTTCACTGACCAAGATCTGCTCGATGGCGCAACGGATATCGATGGCGATGACCTATCGGTTGAAGGTGTCACTTACACAGGTGCAGACGGTGTTCTCACCGACAATGGCGATGGCACGTACAGCTTCGCACCGAATGAGAACTTCAATGGTGATGTGAACTTTACCTTCGATGTTTCTGATGGCACGGACACCGTGACCGCGAATATCGATGTGAGTGTGACGCCAGAGAACGATCCACCGGTTGCGGGTAGCACGTCTTACACAGTGCATGAAGATAACTCGATCACCATCAGTGACGAACAGCTACTAGCGAACTCATCGGATATTGAAGGTGATGTATCGATTGATAGCGTGAGCTACAGCGGTAACGATGGTGTGCTGGAAATCAACGGTGATGGCACGTACACCTTCTCGCCAAACGAGAACTTCAATGGCGAAGTGAGTCTAGATGTTGTCGTAGTCGACGAAGATGGCGCGACGGATTCAACTACCGCAGGTATCACGGTACTTGAGGTGAACGATCCGCCAATCGCAGGTCCAACTGCGTACACCATCGATGAAGACCAAGTTCTAACGTTCAGTGAATCACAAGTGCTTCTGAATGCTTCGGATGTCGAGGGGGATGTTGAGCTTGTAAGCATCAGCTACGACGGTCCAGATGGCATCTTCTCAGTAAATGGCGATGGCACTTGTAGCTTCGCACCGAATGAGAACTTCAATGGTCAAGTATCGTTGGACGTGACTATTCGTGATGAAGATGGCGCAGAAGTCGATACCTATATCACAGTGGATGTATTGCCAATCAACGACGCGCCAGTATCGGGCAACTTGGCTTACAACGTAGATGAAGATAACACCATTACATTGAGCCAAGAGCAATTGTTATCTCAAGCTAGCGATGTGGATGGCGATGACCTTGTTGCTGAAAACTTGCTTGTAGATGGTAATGCGACAGTGACTGCTAACGACGATGGCAGCTTCACCATCACGCCAGATGCGAACTTCAATGGTGACATTGATATCACGTTTGATATCAGTGATGGTTCTGACACCTTGGTCGCAACGGCAGATCTAACGGTTAATCCAGTTAACGACCTACCACAGCCAGAAGATCAAGCGTTCACCATTGGTGAAGATGGCGTCTTGTTGTTCACTGATGAAGATCTGCTTGATGGCGCAACAGATATCGATGGCGATGACCTATCGGTTGAAGGCGTGAGCTACACAGGCGCAGATGGTGTCCTAACCGACAATGGTGACGGCACTTACAGCTTCGCGCCAAACGAAAACTTCAATGGCGATGTGAACTTTACCTTCGATGTTTCTGATGGCACGGATACCGTGACCGCAAATATCGACGTAAGCGTGACGCCTGAGAACGATCCACCGGTGGCAGGCAGCACGTCTTACACGGTGCATGAAGACAACTCGATCACCATCAGTGACGAGCAGTTATTGGCTAACTCATCTGACGTCGAAGGCGAAGTAGCAATCGACAGCGTGAGCTACAGTGGCGCAGATGGCGTGTTCCAAGACAATGGTGATGGTACTTACACCTTCTCGCCAAACGAGAACTTCAATGGTGAAGTGAGCCTTGACGTTGTGGTTGTCGATGAAGACGGTGCGACGGATTCAACCACCGCAGGTATTACGGTACTTGAGGTGAACGATCCACCAATCGCAGGCGCGACCAGCTACTCAGTGAACGAAGATGAAGTCATCACCATTAGCTCTGAGCAGCTATTGGCGAATGCTTCTGACGTTGAAGGTGATGTCGCGATTGATAGCGTCAGCTACAGCGGCTCCGACGGTATCTTTACTGACAACGGCGACGGTACATTCAGCTTCGCACCAAACGAAAACTTCAACGGTGATGTCAGCCTTGATGTTGTTGTGACCGATGAAGATGGTGCAACTGCGACAACCAACGCGAACATTGATGTATTGCCAGTCAACGATGCTCCGGTATCTGGCGATTTGGCTTACAGCGTCGATGAAGACGGTTCAATCACATTGAGTCAAGAGCAGTTACTGGCTCAAGCGGGTGACGTCGACAGCGATAATCTAGAAGCGGTGAACTTAACCGCGGTAGCCAATGCAACCGTTGTTGAGAACCAAGATGGTAGCTTTACGATTACGCCTGATGCGAACTTCAATGGCGATATCGACCTAAGTTTCGACTTGATTGATAACGATGGTGCGAGCGTGGAAGTGGGCGTCGACCTAACGGTGAACCCAATTAACGATGCGCCGCAATCAACGCCAGTGAATATTGCTGGCACCGAAGACACCACCATTCTTATTACGCAGGACATGTTGCTTGCTAACGCGACAGACATCGACAACACCTACGATGAACTGTCTGCTGTCGACCTAGTGATTGATGAGCAATACGGTGACTTGTTAGACAACGGTGATGGTACTTGGTCATTCACTCCGGCTGAGAACTTCAATGGTGATGTTCCAATGTCGTTCGGCGTCAGCGATGGTGATTTAGTTACGCCGGTTGAAGGCAATCTAAACATCGAAGCGGTTAACGATGCACCAGAAGCGCCAACCATCCAGATGCAAGGCGAAGAAGATGTGGTCATGGTGATTGACCCAGCTTACATTGCTAATCAAGTTACGGATCTTGATGGTGACGAAATCAGCGTAGAAAGCATCACGGTTCGTGCTCCTGCAAACGCGACATTAACCCAGCAGCCAGATGGTATGTACCACTTGGTGACCACTCAAGACTTCAATGGTTTGGTGGAACTGGGCTACACCGCGACGGATGGTGAAGAAGTGGTTCAAGGCTCGTTGAATGTGGATGTTATTCCAGTCAACGATGCTCCATTCAATGTGGGTAATGCCTTTATGGCAACCGACGAGGATGGCGCATTCACCTTCGACGCTGGCGACTTGATGAACTTGTTCGGCGATATCGATACTGAAAACCTAGTCGTATCACGCATTATCACCGCAGAAGGTGAAGATGGTGGTGAGGTAACGGACAACGGTGACGGTACTTGGACATTCACACCGACTGGCGATTTTGCAGGGGTTTCTGACTTGCAAGTTGTGGTAAGTGACGGTGAGTTTGAGACGGTACTTGATGTACCAGTGTTTGTTCGCCCTGTTGCCGATGGTGCAGTCATCACAACCGACCATGATGGTCCGTTAGTCTTCGGTGAGGACGAAACAGGTCACCTAGGCTTGAATGTCGGTCTAATCGACGATTCAGAAACGTTAAGTAACCTAGTGATGACTGGTTTCCCTGTTGGCTTCGAAGTTACGGATGGTGTGAACACCATTACCATTACGGAACCGGGTCAATACATCGACTTGAACGAGTGGGATATTTCAGACCTGCAAATGACGCCTCCAGCTGACTTTAATGGCGAGTTCTTCGTAACCGTGACCGCAACAACGGTGGATTATGGTGACGAACCAGAAGAGTTCGAAGATGGCATCGATTCAGGTGACTTCGAAACCCTAGCGGGTGAGTCCGTTATCCTAACCGCTGATGACCTAATCGGATTGGCAGAGAACGTAGATGCTGACGCGGGTGATGAAGTGAAATTCGTTCACCTAGCTGATCGCAGCCAAGGTGAGATTGTCGATAACGGTGATGGCACATGGACATTCAATCCAGCACCAGGCTTTACTGGTGAAGCGGACATCGCTTACGTGATTGATAAAGACGGTGTGCTTCATGATGAGCAAACAGGTGTGGTCGTGAAAGAAGATGCGCCACAAGAGAATGCTTCTCCAGAAATCGACAGCATTTCTACCACAGAAATGGCAGCGGATGGCACCTTGTCGTTCACCAATGATGACATGCTATCGACCTTGAGCGATGCAGAAGGCGACAGCTTGAGCATTGAATCAGTGAGCCTAATGGAAGGTCAAGGTGTGATAGAGACCGATAACCAAGGTAACTACCAATTCACACCAGCAGAAGGCTACACCGGAGATGTTCAAGTTGGCTTCATTGCAACTGACGGTGAAAACCGCATTGAGAGCTTCTTTAATGTCGACATCCAAGGTGAGGGTGAAACCACAACTAGCGAAGGCTACGCACTGGCTGATGATGGTTCACTAACACTAACGGAAGCACAGTTGATTGATGAGCTTGGCATTAGCCCTTCAGCAGAAGTGTTGGATGTAGCCGATGCAAACGATGCTGGTTTCTTCGCGAAATCAGATGATGAAGAGTGGACATACTGGCCGAACGATGACTTCGATGGCAATTTGGCTATGGATGTTCAGGTCAACGACAATGGTGAAGTATCGACTCAGAATCTGAGCATCCAAGTTGCGGACGATTCAGCGCAAAGTGACGAGCCACAAATTCAAGCTGCTCAAGCATCAGCAGAGCAGCAAGTTGGCGAAGCGCAACAGCCTGAAGAGCAAGCAGCAAACGGTGCAGACAGTGAAGAGGAGAGCGCAGCTGATGTGACTGCAGCACCAGGCGATACCATTTCTATCTCGGTTCCAGATGAGGTCAGTGGTAACGAATCGGTGGATTATGCAGAAATGTCCGGTCTACCTGATGGTGCATCAGTAAGCAACGCACTGGATAATGGCGATGGCAGCTTCACATTAAGTGGCAACCTGAACCAACCAGTATCGGTTGACCTACCAGAAGGTTACGAAGGTACGAGCGAAATCCAATTCCAAGGTTACGACGAATTGGGCAGCGCGGTAGAAGGTGCGAGTGGCACAGTTGAAGTTGAAGTCGATGATCAATACACCATGCAAGGTTCTGCTCAAGATCAGCAACCAGACATGGCGGGTATGGAATCTGGCGGCAGCGACTGGACAAGTGCGGGAGGTCAAGAGCAAGGTGTTGACTTCACGGATGACTCTGGCAGCTTCGACTCGGATACTCAAACGGGTACTGACCAAGGCAACGATTTCGATCAAAGCTCAATGTAACCAGTCCTAGACGAGTTCAGTGTCATTGCTGCCCAAACCAAAGCCATGCAGAGCCTACTTTGCATGGCTTTTTTGTTGGGCTTCTTTCTATGAGCTGTAGAAAAAAACTTGGAAATTGAAAAAAGTATTCTTAGCTAGTTTATACCCAAGTAACCTCGAGATGTTAGGTTCAGCGAGAATGGCTTGGTTTGTAGACGCGGCGGCGATTTAAAGGTCTAGTGGGTCTAAATCAAGAATCGACAACAAAGTATACAAACCAAGACAGCTCGCCCTTCGGGAGCGTGTCATTGACTCGGCTTCTGTGTCAAACAACTTGGAAAGAGCTGACTATTACGCTGCGTTGTTTTCCTTGACCCCGAATCAATGACAACGCTCTGAATCTTGCATCTTGAAGTCACTTGGGTATAAGAGTCATTTACAAGGAGGAGCGACATGTACCGTTATGTCAGTTCGCCAAAAGCGTCAAAGTACATAGTACCGCCGCCACTGCATCGTGAGTTGTCGTGTATGGATGTGCCGGAGTCAGAACTAGAGATGCGTGAAATTCTGAACAATTGGTTTGCCGATGGATTGGCGCCGATCATTCAAAATGAAGACAATTACATCTCTGCTAATGAGCAACAGCGCTTTAAGCAGCTCAGCCGCACGGTGGGTGTGCTACTGCGTAATAAAGATTACTACTTCGCCACTAAGCGGATTCTTTCGTTGTGGGATCAAGACTGCTTAGAAACGACTTACGTTAATTATCTGATTTTACGTAGTGAGCGCATACCATACTTCAAATAAGCCCTATTTATCGGCTTAAAATAGTGATTTACATGGTTTTCTTAGTAACTTTTGATACCAGTATTTAACATTTTTGTAAACATCGTTATATTTAAGGCTCATCGTTGTCAGGAGTTTATGGATGAACCTTACGATATCAGGGAAGTTGCAGCTCAGTTTTGTGCTGCTAGCCGTACTTTTTATGGCATCAGCGGTATTCACGTATCGCAACGTCACTACCGTAGAGCAATACGCCTCTTCGTTACTTAAATCCGATTTACCGACCGTCGACACCAGTCGCGGTATCCAACAGTCCGTTCAAGCGTCGCTGTCTTCTATTCGAGCCTACATGTTGCTAGGTGGCGATGAAGAGGCGAGCGCACGTCTGAGTGAGGACGTACGCAATATCATGGCATCTACAGACGAGTCGCTTCCAACGTTGCAGGCTCTGATCTCTGAACAGGATTTTCAAGCGATTCAAAGCCAGTGGGACGCGGTAAAAGTCTCTTTGAACAAGCTGATTGAACTTAGCCACAGTGATGAGAACTTACCCGCGCACAACCTCTTTATTAACGAAGCGGCACCCATTGCAGAAGTGGCACTTGATCAGCTTCAAAGCTTAATCAATGAAGAGTCAGGAAACCCATTTGGTGGAGACAGAAAGCGTTTGTTTAAAGTTTACGCGGATAGCTATACCTCGCTCGCCAATGCACTGTCTGCTCTGCGAGATTTCCTGTTGTACGGGCAGCAAGATCATCTGGACAAATACCACGACTTGATTAAGTACCACAATCAGTCTGTGGCGGAAATCGACAGTAAACTCGACAGGCTTACTGATAACGACCAATCATTGTGGTCACTGTTTAAAGAAATGCAGCAACTGTACTTTCCTTTAGCAGAGCAGGTAATTGCATTGCGTCAGTCGCCAGAGTGGAACGAATCAAACTTGCTGATGGCGAACGAACTGTTGCCAGCAGCGGATGCACTAGACCAAAGCTTAGAAACGATCGTATTGGCTCAGCAAAGTCGTGCTGATCAAAGTGGACAGGGTATTAATCAGTCGATCAAGAACGTACTCACCACTATGTTGATTGCTGCGGCATTGGTTTTGATTGCCGCAGTAGCGATTTCAAAATACATGGGCAATACCATTGGTCGCCGAGTGAAAAACTTATCGGAGCGTGCAAAGACGATCGCTTCAGGAGATGTTTCTCAGCCTCCGTTAACTGTTGTTGGGAAAGATGAATTGGCAGACCTTACCGATTCGATTAACCGCATGAACCAATCGTTAGCGAGCATCGTGGCTGGGGTGAGCGAGAAAGCGCACCAAGTGGATACTAGCATGGGGGCTTTGTTGGAATCGGCGCAAGTCACCTCATCGAATGTAGAAAAGCAACAGGCCAGCATTGTTGAAATGGGAAGCCAATTGGATGAAATCGCTTTAGCCGCGCGTAACACTCTAGATCAAGCCAATCAATCGGTGCAGAAGCTTTCTGATTCAAAAGGCGAGATTGAACAAGGTCGCGATGCACTAGAGCAAAACAAAGTCACCATGGAAAGCTTACATGGCAGCATTGAAACCGCGAGCACGCAAGTGACGCAGTTAAGCAAAGAGAGCGAAGCCATTGGTCGAGTGACGGAAGTGATTGAAGGTTTGGCAGAGCAAACTAACTTACTGGCATTGAATGCCGCGATAGAAGCAGCGCGCGCAGGTGACCAAGGGCGAGGCTTTGCGGTTGTGGCGGACGAAGTGCGTATGTTAGCGACTCGCACTACTCAATCGACGACGGAAATCAACGGCATTATCAACGCGATTCAACGCTCGACCAATTCGGTGGTTGAGGAGATTGAACACAGCCAATCACTTGCGGAGCAGGGCGCTGAGCACATTGAAAAAGCGGTAACTCGTTTGCTTGTCACGACCGAGCAAATTGGTTCTTTGAATGAACAAATGGCAGAACTTGCGGCAGCGGCAGAGCAGCAATCTCATGCGACCAATTCGATCACTGGATTGATGTCTGGTATTACTCAATCAGTGGATGAGGTTTCGAATAACAGCCAACGCGCATCAGAGACATCATTGCAAGTAAAAGAGCAAGTTACCGAGCTGAATCAACAGATGGCAACTTTTAAAACGGCGTAGATAAGATTTACGTCTGTTCATCTACTTTTGAACGCTAACCAAATAGTAAAAAAGCCCCAACCCTTTTTACACAAAAAGGGTTGGGGCTTTTTGTTGGATGATACGCCGATATTCGTCTACTTGCTCATTGGATTTGGCTATTTAAATCATAGCTAAAACCAAATTCTCTTCGCCGAGCCGGAGTCGTAATATGACTCCATCGGCAGCAAATACTGCAAAAGAATTTTTAAACTTTATACCAATCCCGGTAAGAGAATCGTTCGTTACTACGATTGGTATCATCCTTCTAGGAGCAAGATTATGAACAAACAAGTAAGCCTAATTGGTCTAGACAGCGAACAATCAGCACAACTAGCTCAACAGCTCAATCAACTGCTAGCGCATTACCAAGTGTTGTACATGAACTCTCGCGGTTACCACTGGAACATTAAAGGTGCGCAATTCTTCGAACTGCACGTAAAATTTGAAGAGATTTACACTGATCTACAAACAAAAATCGATGAGCTTGCAGAGCGTATTCTAACTTTGGGTCATACGCCAGCGCACGCATTCAGCAACTACTTGGAAGCAAGTGAAATTAAAGAACATCAAAACGCGACTTCTGGTGAGGAGTGTGTACAAGGTCTGGTTCAAGGCTTTAGCGTTCTACTTCTAAAACAGCGTGAGATTCTACAAAACGCGGGTGAAGCAGATGACGAAGGTACAGCGGCATTGATGGGTGACTACATCCGTGAGCAAGAAAAATTAATGTGGATGCTTAACGCTTACCTACAAGGCTAAGCAGCGCATCACCCAAGCAATCCTTGGGAACGCATGAAACAATCGGGAATAAGTCATAAGGGGCACGTTGGTGCCCTTTTTTTGTTTTCAGCCCTAAACCACCTACTTCAGTAGGTGGTTATCATCCGTTTCGGCTTTGCCTGTAAAACTAC